>NZ_QROQ01000070.1:0-335 GCF_003475115.1 Collinsella sp. AF37-9
AAGGCGCCCGTGCCCAAATTCCGGCGCCTTATCCAGATCGTGTTTTCGATAATCGCCGCGGGGACCGCGATGCTCCTCGTCGGCCTCGCACCCGGGGGCATTTACGCCTTGGCCCTAAACGGCTTCGGGCAAATTGGGTACCCGATCGCCTTCTTCCATGACGGCGCGCTTACCACCACGACCGCGGGAAACGTCTTCACAGCCCTGCTTCTCGCGCTGCTTGCGGGCGGAACCTTGATATCCGTTTGCTCCGCCGTCCTATCGACCGCAACGAGGCGCGTCCTCGCGGGCCCCCTTACCTCCGCGCTGCTTGTCGCGGCCCCGGCATTCCCGTT
>NZ_QROQ01000070.1:345-660 GCF_003475115.1 Collinsella sp. AF37-9
CCCCTTACCTCCGCGCTGCTTGTCGCGGCCCCGGCATTCCCGTTGCTGTCCGATTCGGCACTGGAGCATAACGCCGCGCTCAATCTCCTGCCGCTGGCCGTGTTCTCGCCTATCGAGGCAACGGGTTACGTAGGATGCTTCCCGACAGAATTCATTGGCTCCGGTTCAGGCAGCGCATCGATGCTTGCCGTGGCCCTGGCATACGTCGCGGTCTTTTTTACGGTCGGCGCCGTTGCGACACGTTCCCCCAAACAGCCCGGACCCGCGAAAAAGCACCATGGGCTCGAGCTTCTGGACGCGAGCGTGGGATACGGA
>NZ_QROQ01000071.1:0-640 GCF_003475115.1 Collinsella sp. AF37-9
TTCCGCTATGCGGTTGTCAATTTGCGAAAGAAATTATGCGTCACCAGTGCTGTTTGGTTGGTGATTGTTTTTTCAGTAAAAACATTTACGAATAAAGCAAGTTGCAAACGGCTGCCCCCTTATTTCGTACGCATTTTTATGGCGAGAAATTGCCGCCATATGATCGGACGAGTTTCAACGATTGCGATTTAGTATTTAGCGCGGATGCGGTCGATTCCGATGAAACGCTAGTTGACCACGCGGTAGATTGTGCTTTCTCCCAGACGCCCCGGCAATGCGCAATAAGCCAGATAACGAAGCGATTGCCGGTGCGTCTATCCATAGGGAATTCCGGGAAAGCTTCTGCGGGCAGTCAAAAGATTCGTCGGCCTCAAGCGGATTAAAGGTATTTGCATAAGACGTCATTTAACCAGAGACGATGCACATTGAATCGTTCAATGAACTTGCGCGCTGTGTCCAACAACGCCGATTGTTGTTTTAAGGGGCTTGAGGAAAGAGCAGAAGCAAAATAATACTTGCATAGTTAGTTATATAAAGTATTATAACGTTATGGGATGAATGAAGGGTTCATCTAAGTGAGTTAGGAGTAAGGGATGTTCAATTTCGATGAGCCTCGTTACGAGAAGGTTGTGAGCGATGC
>NZ_QROQ01000072.1:0-360 GCF_003475115.1 Collinsella sp. AF37-9
TCTGTCGGGAAGCATCCTACGTAACCCGTTGCCTCGATAGGCGAGAACACGGCCAGCGGCAGGAGATTGAGCGCGGCGTTATGCTCCAGTGCCGAATCGGACAGCAACGGGAATGCCGGGGCCGCGACAAGCAGCGCGGAGGTAAGGGGGCCCGCGAGGACGCGCCTCGTTGCGGTCGATAGGACGGCGGAGCAAACGGATATCAAGGTTCCGCCCGCAAGCAGCGCGAGAAGCAGGGCTGTGAAGACGTTTCCCGCGGTCGTGGTGGTAAGCGCGCCGTCATGGAAGAAGGCGATCGGGTACCCAATTTGCCCGAAGCCGTTTAGGGCCAAGGCGTAAATGCCCCCGGGTGCGAGGCCG
>NZ_QROQ01000072.1:370-572 GCF_003475115.1 Collinsella sp. AF37-9
TTTAGGGCCAAGGCGTAAATGCCCCCGGGTGCGAGGCCGGCGAGGAGCATCGCGGCCCCCGCGGCGATTATCGAAAACACGATCTGGATAAGGCGCCGGAATTTGGGCACGGGCGCCTTCGCCGCCAGGGTCGCAGGCCTTGTGGCCCCGAGCAGGAGTATCGACGAGAGAAGGAAGGGGATGAAGGGAAGGAAAGACGGCG
>NZ_QROQ01000073.1:0-203 GCF_003475115.1 Collinsella sp. AF37-9
CGAACAGGCCGGCGGCGCGGCTGGCGGCGAGCCCGGGCAGGTGGGCGACCCCGAGCCCCGCGGCGCGGGCCCGCCTCACGGCGAGGGACCCTATGTTGCGGAACTGGTCGACGACGACGAGCGTGCCGGCGGGCGCGGAGGCGAACAGCGCGTCGAGCTCGGCCTCCCTGTTGCGGACGGGGGCGCTGGCCAGCACCTCCCCG
>NZ_QROQ01000073.1:213-561 GCF_003475115.1 Collinsella sp. AF37-9
CTCCCTGTTGCGGACGGGGGCGCTGGCCAGCACCTCCCCGTCGCGGTCGACCAGGCGGGCCCAGTGCGATGACTTGCCGACGTCCAGGCCGAGCACGGCCGCGGGCCTGGTGGATGGCGCTTTCACGGTGGTATCCTTCCGGTAGTCGTTCGACCGGATGGCCTCCCCCTCGGCACTCACATTACCAGCCGCGGCACCTGCCCGGCACTTTCCTATCAGCCGTCGGGGGCGGCGCGTCCCGCGCCGGCAGCACCCAACGGGCCCTCTCGGGGGCAGGGACGTTCGGCCGTGCGCGGGCGCCCGGTCGGCGGCCCGTTCTGGGCGCGCCTCAATCGTAGCCCGAGACGG
>NZ_QROQ01000074.1:0-279 GCF_003475115.1 Collinsella sp. AF37-9
GCGTGAAGGTCAGGCGTCCCAGCTGGTCGTCCACGACGGTGACCTGCTCGAGCTTGTCGTCCGGGTCGGCGACGCGGTCGGACAGGCACTTCATCGTCTTGACGAAGTTGTGCCCCTCGCCGATGACCCAGGAGCTGCGCATGATGTAGTGGCGCGGGCACCCCGCCACGGCGATGTCGCCGGCCGCCTTGGTCTGGCCGTAGACGGACAGCGGGCTGAGGGGCTCGTCCTCGGTGTGCACCTCCGCGGTGCCGTCGAAGACGTAGTCGCTGGACATGT
>NZ_QROQ01000074.1:289-553 GCF_003475115.1 Collinsella sp. AF37-9
TGCACCTCCGCGGTGCCGTCGAAGACGTAGTCGCTGGACATGTGGACCAGGGTGATCCCGTGTCCGGCGCAGGTACGGGCGAGCAGGGCCGGCCCGGTCGCGTTGGCCTTCCAGGCGGTCACGCGGCCCTCGGGGGCCTCGGCCCTGTCCACGGCCGTGTAGGCGCCGCAGTTGATCACGGTGCCGTAGAGCGACCAGTCGTACTGCGAATAGGCGTCCGGGTCGGACATGTCGAAGGTGTCGATGTCGCAGAAGTCGAAGTCC
>NZ_QROQ01000075.1:0-252 GCF_003475115.1 Collinsella sp. AF37-9
GCGCGATACATCGACTTCATGCTGCGCGAGCTGGCCTCGCAGCCCTATCTCGACCTACGGTCCCTCATCGGCCATAAGGACTACTTCATCCTGAGCACCAATGTGGACACCCAGGCCGAGAAGACGTTTCCCGACGAGAGAACCTGTAACTATCAGGGAAGCTTCGCGCACCTTCAGTGCAAGCAGCCATGCTGCGACGAGCTCTTCGACGCGAGCCCCTACGTCGAACGCATGCTCGCGGGCATGGCGGGG
>NZ_QROQ01000075.1:262-551 GCF_003475115.1 Collinsella sp. AF37-9
CGAGCCCCTACGTCGAGCGCATGCTCGCGGGCATGGCGGGGTTCGAGGTCCGCAGCGAGGATGTCCCCCGATGCCCGCATTGCGGCTGGCAGCTTGTGCCGTGGGTGCGCGACGACACGTTTCTGCAAGGTGCGGCATGGCGCGAGAGCCTCGGACGATACGAGCGCTTCGTGCGCGAGCGCAGCGATCGCCGCGTGCTGTTGCTGGAGCTCGGCGTGGGCGAGATGACCCCCGGCATCATCACGCTCCCGTTCTGGAGCATGACCGCGAAGCTGCCGGATGCGCACCT
>NZ_QROQ01000008.1:0-69378 GCF_003475115.1 Collinsella sp. AF37-9
GCAAGGAGATATATTGCCAGACCGGAGGGGCGCCGGGGGCGGGAATCGCGCACTCCATATTTTATTCACAAATGAATAGAACCATCAGTTGCTTCACTGAGGCCGTATTCGAAGCAGCAGCTTCTGATATTGGCGATAACCGGCTGGTTTATAGGTGTTAAGGCATCGGTCATCTCTGGAGCGCCACTTTACTCCAAAAGCATCAGCGATTTGTTTCCCGTCGGTAAAAGGCAGGTTTTGTTCGCCAAGCGTTCTTATATATAGAGAAGTTCTGGTTCGAGCCCGTGCACCGGCAACAAAAATGCGACCAGCCGGAGCCGATCGCCTTCTGTTCTTTGCTGGAGCATCCAGAGGGTGCTTCCGAACTCATTTTCTCGCTGCCATTCATGCTTTCGAAGCATCGTTCGACCTCCGCAGCCTCATGTTTTGAGGATCTGCCGTGTTTATCACTGTTATTAATGAGTGTGTGGAAGTGATCCTCATACAGATACGTGCGATCCGCCAGAGAACTGAGAAGCATCTTTCTGCAGCCCTCGTTGTCTATCCTCGTATCTCACAGGTCTTCCGGAAATTCACAAGCAGTCTTAGGGTCAATTTGTTTCTGCTTTCAGAGACTTGTTTGAGAGTTTTTAAAGACAGTTCAAAACAGTAAGTGAGACACCATAAAGCAGAGCAAGATGAGCCGGATAGAAAATGTAGAAGAAATATTTGAGCTTCAGCCCTCGCTTGCCATTATAAAGATTGATAAGCAGCAACGAAACGACCGCGGCAGCAACATCAGGATTAAACATATTAGCTGTAGCAAACTCAAATCCGCCGCCAACTATATGGCATGACGAAAGGAGCACTGCGCATACTGCAGCAAAGAACATCTTGGCCTTGCTGTCGTGGAATAAATAGAATGCAGCCACAAGCAGAATGCCATACACACCGCCATCCAGTTTAGTGTACTCAGCTGCCAGTGCTGTCAAAACAATCAGAGCAGTTTCTGCGATGTACCTCTTCCATTTTGAAAGGCTTTGTATCTTTTCCAGAATTATCAAAAATACCAAGCAAAGCAGGAGCTCACACATAACATTTTGTTGCCGAAGGTCAAATAGTTGCCCGGTTTGAACGAAATCGTATATGGGCTCCGCAATGATTGCGAAGACAAGCATATTTCGCAGGTACCTCTTTATGTCATGAGTATGCAAAAATCCCTCAACTATCAAAAAGCAAAATAAGGGAAATGCAATTCTGCCAAGAACATGAAGCACATCCGAAGCCTCGCTTAGAATCGCCCACTGTTCGTCTGATATCTGATTGTACGATGCGTGAGTCATGATTCCATTGGTCAGGACGATCCTGCTTACATGATCGAGAACCATCGAGATGGCCGCTATTATCTTTAATGTGCTGCCGCTAATTCCGTATCTCTCTGTTTTCATTTCGTTTTCCTTTCTTTGGGTAGGCCGTCGGGGGTTCAGCCTGCTCCGCAGGCGGCTGCTGCGGCGCTCCGCGCCCCGACGGGTTCGAACCCATGTCGCGGCAACAAAAAAGCGGCCGGCATCCGCCAGTCGCTTTTCTATTCTATGGTGGGCCGTCAGGGGTTCGAACCCTGGACCTTGGGATTAAAAGTCCCCTGCTCTGCCAGCTGAGCTAACGGCCCGCGGGTGGCATTGTACCACGGTCTGGGACTATTCCCAACTCCATTGGCCGTTCTGGAAAATCACAACTTCACGTCCATCAGGCGTAATGCCCGTAATATCGATATCGTCCGTGCCGATCATAAAATCGACGTGCGTGCTCGAGACGTTAACGCCATGCTCCAGGAGCTCCTCCTTGGACATGTCATACCCACCCTCGATGCATTCGGGGAAACCGACACCCAGCGCGAGATGGCAGCTAGCGTTCTCATCATAGAGCGTGTCATAGAATAGAACGCCACTTTCACGGATCGGCGTATTCTTGGAGATAAGCGCGACCTCACCCAGATGAGCGGCACCTTCATCGGTGTCAATAATGCTCGCAAGCGTCGCCTTACCCACGCGGGCATCGTAGTCCACTACGCGGCCCGCCTCGAACTTAATCCAAAAATCGTCAACCTTGTTACCGTGGTGAATGAGCGGCATAGCCGAATACACGATACCGTCGGCACGCATACGATCAGGCGAGGTGAAGACTTCCTCAGTGGGAATGTTGGGGAAGAAGGGGTGCCCATCGGGCGTCTTGCCCTTGCCGCCGGCCCACTCGTGACCTTTCGTCATGCCAATCGTCAGATCGGTTCCATTTGCCGAGGTGTAATGCAGGTAGTCGAAACGATTGTCGTTCAGGAAACGCAGGTTCTTTTCGAATGCGGCGTCATGGAGTTCCCAGTCGCTCTCCGGGTCCTGGCCATCGGCGCGAGCGGTGTGCAGAATCGCATTCCACAGCTTATAGATTGCAACCTCATCGGCGTCTCCCGGGAACACCTCGCGCGCCCAGGCAACGACCGGCGCGCCGGCGATGCACCACGGGTTGATGTTGTAGTCCAGTCCGCGGCGGAAGACCTTGCACTGCGTGTTCCTTGCCTTAGAAGCTGCAGCAGGCTTAGCGGGATCGATGCCCTTAAGGGCGGCAGGGTCCGCACCATCGATAAAGATAAAGCAGGCACCATCCTGGGCCAGGGAATCAAGCTGCAGGCGCTTCCACTCGGGCGTCTGCTCAAAATAGCTTTTCTCGACATGCTCGTACGTGAGCCTCGTCACGGCGTCATCGGCCCAAATAACCGTCACGTGACCGGCACCGGAGGCATAGGCCTCCGCGACCACCACGCGCGCAAACGGCGCGCACTCGACCGGAGACTGAACGACAACCTCCTGGCCGGGCTTGACGTTTACGCCCTTGCGGACAACCAGGCGCGCATAGTTTTTAATCTTGGGCTCCAGGGCCTTCATGCCCTCCAGAGCCTCTTCGACCGTCAGGGCAGCTCGAATCATGTGCCACTCCATCTATCTATAGAACAGTAAAAAGCGCGCCGCAAAAACGACGCGCCTTATATCTTAGCGATAAATATGCATGCAAACGCTATTTCTTCTTGGAGTCCTTTTTGTCCTCCTCGGCAGCCGCGCGCTCAATAAGAGCGTTGAGCTTGTTCTCGGACATGCCCTCGGCCTGCGTGCGGTACATGTTGCGCAGGGGACGAATACGAACGAAGTCGTAAATAAAGTCACCCAAAATGACGACGTAGGACAAAACGATGCCGACCATCTGGACAGGGCTGGACACCATGCCAGCGGGAGCGAAGTACAGCGAAGCCCAAATGGCCACGACGAGCACCATGCCGATAGCGAGCACGGCCCACCAGATGCGGCGGCGCTTGGTGTAGTCCTCATCCTGCTTGAGAAGGATATTCGACACCGTGTAGATGCGATCCTCCTTGGCGCGCTGCTTAGCCTTGCGGGCGCGCTTCTCCTCTTTAGAGAGGCCCTCGAGGTTCTCGCCCTTCTCGAGCTCTTTGCGGCGTGCCTTAGACGAAGCCGGCACGACGCGGACAGAGCTCGCTGCCTGACGGGCGGGCTTGGCGGATGCGGCGGACTTGCGCGCAACCCCGGTAACCTCGTGGGATTGCGTGCGCTTGTTCGTGGCGCTACGGGTACTCACTTATGCGTTCTCCTTCATGCTTGTGAACTGGGAGCCCGTGATGATCTGGAAGGCCTCGCGATAGCGCTCGGACGTGCCATCGATGACCTCGGCGGGCAGGTGCGGGGTCTCCCCCGTCATATCCCAGTTGGCTTTGAGCCAATTGCGGACGAATTGCTTGTCGTAGCTGGGCTGAATCTTGCCCTCCTCGTAGCTGGCGGCAGGCCAGAAACGGCTGGAGTCAGGCGTGAGGCACTCGTCGATCAGCGTGACCTTGCCATCGATGACACCAAACTCGAACTTGGTGTCGGCAATGATGATGCCACGGGTCGCTGCATACTCGGCGGCAGCCTTGTAGATCTTGAGGGAAAGGTCGCGAATCTGCGTGGCGATGTCCTCGCCCACGATCTCGCAGCAACGCTCGAACGAGATGTTCTCGTCGTGGTCACCGATCTCGGCCTTCGTGGACGGCGTGAACAGCGGCTCGGGAAGCTTGGAAGCCTCGGTCAGGCCCTCAGGCAGCTGGATGCCGCAGACGGTGCCGTTCTCGTCGTAGGTCTTCTTGCCCGAACCGGTCAGATAGCCGCGGACGATGCACTCGATAGGAATCGTCTGGGCCTTTTTAACCAGCATGGCGCGGCCAGCGAGGTAGTCACGATACTCGGCAAACTCCTCGGGGAAATCCGCCGGGTCGATGGAAACGAGATGGTTGGGGACGATGTCGGCAAACTTATCAAACCAGAATGCCGAGATGCGGTTGAGCACCTCTCCCTTAAACGGAATCTCGTCGGGAAGAATGAAGTCGAACGCAGAAATGCGGTCGGTGGCGACCATCAGCAGGTTTTCACCGGCATCGTAGATATCACGAACCTTGCCACGGGAATCCGGACGACGCTCCATCGTTGTCACGTGAGTCACTCCTTACCAAAATACGACAGTAATGCGGGTTCTTTCCCGCACGTTTTCGCAAACTCGGAGCGGCAGGGACGAAACCCCTCCTTCACCGAATAGCGAAAAGCTAGTGCTCCATTGTAGTAGATGCCGCGTCCGCCGTGTGCTCGCGAGGCAGATGAATCGTAAAAGTCGTACCCTTTCCAAGCTCCGACTCCACGGAAATGTAGCCATGATGTCGCTCGACGATCTGTTTAGTCACGGCGAGGCCCACGCCCAGGCCACCCGCCTCGCGGGCGCGACTGGCGTCGGCACGCCAAAAACGACCAAAGATGCGCGACAGATCGTCCTTGGCAATACCGATGCCGGTATCCGAAACGGCAATACTGACATGCTTGCGGTCACTGAGCACCGACACCACGACCCAACCGCCCTCGGGGGTGTAGCGCATGGCGTTGCTCATGAGATTGATGACGCACTGCGTGATCATGTCGGGATCGGCCTCGACGGCATCGTCGTGACCCTGGGTTTCATCTGCAAAGCGCAAGCGCAGATCGCGGTCAACAAACAGGCGCTCCTGAGCGTTGACGATGGAACGCACGAAGGGAACCATGTCCACCGGCTCAAGGTTGAGCGGCGCTGTGCTGTTTTCCATGCGCGATAGATCGAGCATCTGCTGCACCAGACGGGCCAGGCGACGTGTCTCGGATGCAACGGTTTCCAGATGCTCGTCGTCGGTGGGATACACCCCATCCTGCATGGCTTCGACTGTCGCGAGCATGGCCATAAGCGGAGTACGAAGTTCGTGAGCCACGTCTGAGGTCAGGCGCTTCTCGTGTTTCATATCCTTCTCGAGCGAAGTGGCCATCTCATCGAAGGTCTCACCCAGCTGATCAATCTCGTCATCGCCGCGCAAACCAGTACGAGCGGACAGATCGCCATCGCGAATTTGCTTGGCCGTGCTCGTAATACGATGAATCGGCTTGGTGAGCATGCGCGACACGAGCGATCCGATAACGACCGAAATGCAGATTGCAACAACCGCGGCGAGGGCCATGGCGTTAAAGGTCTTCTCCCTAAATGCAGAATCCGCCTTGGTGAGCAAGGCATCGGAGCCGATGGCCCATAGCTTTACCTGTCCGACATGCTCGCCCGAAGACGTTATGATTTCGACGTTGGCAACGCTATCGGAGTCGGTTGGAGCAGACGAGACCGGGCTATGCGATGCTTTTTTACCGCTCGAGCTGCTCGACGCCGATTCGCTCTCGCGCACATCGGCGGTCGCGCTTGCCGAAGGCCATGAGTCGTCATAGACGACAACGCCTTTCTTGTTGACGACCTGCATACTCAGGTCGTCGGATACCAAACTCGATGTCGCGACCGTGCGCAGCTCGCCCGCAGTCCAGTTGCCGTTTTCCTCATACGACGTCGCAAGCTTTTCGGCAGCGGAATTGGCGATCTCGACGATATTGGAGCGCGTGTAATCCGAAAAGACCGTGCCCCACACAACAGAGACCACGCCCACCAGCACCAATACCGTCATGAGCGATGTCAGAGCAAAAGCAAGTGCCATGCGCGAGGGGTAGCTCATCGTTGGCCGTGAATCGGAGCGAGGCGTGTTCCAACTAGCCTTGGAACCCGCCTCGCTCTCCTGCTTGTGCTTTTGTCCGATTTCAAAGCGCGCAGGTGTCATATGTGATTTCCCTATTTCTCGTCCGACTTATCGGTCTTGGCCGGAGCCTCGAAGCGATAGCCGACACCGTGGACGGTGTAGAGCCACTTGGGCTTCTTGGGATCATCGCCCAGCTTGGCGCGAAGGTTCTTCACGTGGCTATCGATGGTGCGCTCATAGCCCTCAAAGTCGTAGCCGAGCACCTTCTCGACCAGCTCCATGCGGTTGTAGACGCGACCGGGGTGACGGGCAAGCGTGGTGAGCAGCTTAAACTCGGAAGCCGTCAGGTCGACTTCCTTGCCCTCGACCAAAATCTTGTGGCCCGAGATATCGATGACCAGATCGCCGAAGTCGAGTACCTCGACGGCTGGCTCGTCGGCCTGATGGGCACGGCGGAACAGAGCGCGAACGCGCGCGACAAGCTCGCGCGGCGAGAACGGCTTAATCAGATAGTCGTCGGCGCCGAGCTCAAGACCGATAATACGGTCCTCGATCTCGCCCTTGGCAGTCAGCATGATGATGGGGACATCCGAGGTATCGCGAATGGTGCGGCAAACGCGCTCGCCGGGGATCTTGGGGAGCATAAGGTCGAGCACGACCAGGTCAAACTGATGCTTCTCGAACTCCTCGATCGCGGACTGGCCGTCGCCGACACCCACAACCCAGTAGCCTTCGCGCTCGAGATAGGCAGCGACGGCGTCACGGATTGCCTTCTCATCCTCGACCAGCAGAATCTTTTTTGCATCTGAAGCCATAACACGGCCCCCCTGTCTCAATCAGCTAAGAACAAGCCCATTTTAACGCACCTGAGCCCGCCGGATGCCACTATGACGCGGCAGCTCGGCGGGCGGTACTCACAATTACAACGCGTTTATTCCCCTGTTGGCGCCTTTTTAACCCCTCTAAGCTTAAAGAGAGAATAGGCGTGCGGTGACCGTCTCGGGTATACCCTGGCTGTTGCGCACCGTGGCGTACGTAAGGAATGAGTCCGATTTTCCCGCCGTAGCTGGATAATCGCCATATTCCAAAGCGCGGTCGGGCGACAGTAGCGAGCCATAGGTCTTGGCAGAAGTGTCGATGAGAAAATGCGATGACTGTACCTTAACGAGATATTTATTCTTCTTGCCGGCAGCACATGCGAGCGGCTCGCGGGACAGGAAGAGGTACGGCCCTCCCTCATTACCGATATACGTGCCCATGTTGCCCAGGCTGCCCACGCCACTATAGGTCGCCTCGATAGAAAACACGAAGGTATCGCCCATATATACGGCCTCGAAAGGCGAGACTGACGAGGGAAGGACTAGCTGGGCACGTTTGGTGTTGTTGCCATCGGTCAGATCGATTGCCGTTATGCCGTAGTAGACGCCCTCGTCGTTGCGGACACGCGGCGAGATGGTCAAAATGCCGTCGCTCACGCGCGGGGCCGACGCAAAGCGGCCCGTCGATTTCCAAATTGTCTCGGCCTTGGATTCATCAAGCGAGCGACGATAGCAAAACGAATCACTACTCGTTTTATTGCCGCCTGCCGAAGGCATTTTATACCAGATGGCTGATGACCCGAACGCCGTAAACAGCGGCGGATCGTAGTCCTTGCCACCTCGATCGAGCTCAACCACGTCGCCAGAGAGCGAAGCGCCCGACAGATTTTGAGCGTAGAGCTTCCACGATGAACTGGCAAAGTTCATCTCAACCCACGCAAACACGCCGTCGCCGGCACGGACATCGTAAAAAGCATATCCCGTGCCCTCGATAGGATTCTCAATTAATGTGGTAAGCGAGCCATCGCCCAGGTTGAGCACACCGAGTGTGTTGGCGTGCAGTGCCGATGCGGGCGCCATCATTGCCGCAGCATAGTCACCATCGCAGTAGTACAGCAACGTGCCCAGCGGCAGCGTCCACGATGCCGCCGGCTCAAGATCGATGTCAACTGCCTCGTACTCATCAGTGATCGAGACAATCTTCGAATCGTCCTTGATAACCTGCGGCTCGCCGGCGGCATCATCACTGGTGCCTGTTTTTTTCGAACATCCGGCAAGCACCGTGGCAGCGCCCGCGGCAGCTCCACCGAGCACAAAGCCGCGACGCGATATTCCGTTCTTGATGTGGTCGGCGATACCCATTAGGCGATCTCGGCGCGAGCGGCCTCGATAGCGCGCGTAAGCTGATCGGCGCAAGAGGTCTTCTTCATGCCGCAGGTATTGCCGGCAAGAACCTCGATCACACGGTCAGCAGGAGCGCCCTCGACCAGTTTGGAGATGGCCTTGAGGTTGCCATCGCAGCCGCCGGTAAACTCAACGCCCAGCACCTTGCTGCCATCGTCAGAGAGATTGAGGTGAATATTGCGAGAGCATACACCCTGCGGCTTGTAATCAAACGAAATCATGCGATCCCCTCTCAGAATGTTATTCGAGACGACTATTATCCCCGTCTTTCCCTAAATGCAACGAGGCGCTTTGCCGGCAACACACATTACCAGCAAAGCGCCCTAAAAAGCTAACGTTATGCCCGAACCTACTCGAAGCTCAGCTGCTCCAGACGATCAAAGACCGTGTCGATACGGGTGAGGAAGTCCCACGGATCAAAGATCTCGTCGAGCTTCTCCTGGCTGACGGTGCAGCGCGGGTCGGCCTCGAGACGCTCCTTAAAGGTGGGGCCGGAGACACAATCCTGCACCTCGTGCCAGGTTGCCATGGCGTTCTCCTGCACAATGGCGTACGCGTCCTCGCGGGTGATGCCCGTGTCGACGAGGGCCAGCAGCACCTTGGAGGAGAAGATGAGGCCGCGGGTCTTATTGAGGTTGGCCAGCATGCGGGCAGGGTACAGCTGCAGGCCGTCGATAACGCGGATGAGGCACTGGAACATGTGGTCGAGGGCGATGAAGCTGTCGGCCTGGGCGACACGCTCGGCAGAGGAGTGCGAAATGTCACGCTCGTGCCACAGGGCGACGTTATCGAAGGCAACCTGGGCGTTGGACTTCACGACGCGCGACAGACCGCAGACCTTCTCCATGGTGATCGGGTTGCGCTTGTGCGGCATGGCGGAGCTGCCCTTTTGACCCTTGCGGAACGGCTCCTCGGCCTCGAGCGTATCGGTCTTCTGCAGATTGCGAACCTCGGTAGCGATGCGCTCGCAGGTGGCCGCGGTGGTGGCGAGAACGCCGGCGAGATAGGCGTGATGGTCGCGGCTGATAACCTGCGTGGACAGCGGGTCGTGAACCAGACCCAGGTGCTCGCAGACATACTCCTCGACAAACGGTTCGATGGAGCTGTACGTGCCAACAGCGCCCGAGATGGCACCGAAGGCAACATTCTTGCGGGCGTCCTCAAGACGATCCAGATCGCGCTTGAGTTCCCAGGCCCAAGAGCCGAACTTCATGCCGAAGGTCATCGGCTCGGCGTGGATGCCATGAGTGCGGCCGGCACAGAGCGTGTTGCGCTCCTCAAAGGCGCGACGCTTGCAAATCTCGCCGAGCTTCTTGACGTCCTCGATGATCAGGTCGCAGGCCTGGGTGAGCTGGTAGCACAGAGCCGTGTCGCCCAGATCGGAGCTGGTCATGCCATAGTGAACCCAGCGGCTGGGCTTGGGGTCGCCCTCGGGAACATCGGCGTCGATGTACTCCTTCATGTTGGTCAGGAAGGCGATGACGTCGTGGCGCGTGACCTCCTCGATCTCGTCGACCTTTGCCTTCTCAAAGTTGGCATGGTCGCGAATCCACTGGGCTTCGTCTTTAGAAATGCCGATCTTGCCGAGCTCCGCCTGGGCCTCACAGGCCAGGACCTCGATCTCCTGCCAAATGGCGTACTTGTTCTCGAGGGAGAAGATGTGTCCCATCTCCGGGCGGGTATAGCGATCGATCATAGCGGCTCCTTTTTGGTTATTGGCACGTTGGTCGTAACCCAACCATTGTACCGTGCGCAGGTGCAAGTATGGGCAGCAGGCATTAACCTAACATTTTGGAATTGGAGCGGGCAACGGGACGTCCGCGTATTTGCTTCGCAAATCCGTACCGGCTTCAGGCGCCTGCCGGCGCCTTCGCCTGCTCGCTACAAACGCTTCGCGTTTGTTTTACGCTCGCACCCTGGCGGGTTCGAGTCCCGGCGCTTTATTGAAAAAAGCACGGCACCGGAACGGTGTCGTGCTTTTACTTTTTCTGGAGCGGGCAACGGGACTCGAACCCGCGAGTGTCAGCTTGGGAAGCTGATGCCTTACCACTTGGCGATGCCCGCTTGTGTGTTGGCTAGTATAACGCGGTTGTCTTGTTCGATACAAGGGTGGCGATGCTTGTTTTAGCTGTGGAGATTCGTTTGAAAATCGCATCAATTGTGGAGACGAGGACCTTTGGCCTCCTGTTCTCCTTATCTTCTACCTGCGCTTTTGCCTGATTGTTGTATTTGAGCTCAATTTGTCAGGAATTGGGCAAGCTTTTGGTCAGGCTCCGGTACTTACCCGCATGAACCTCGGGGGTAGTCTCATCCTACGCGTCGCAACCTCCCCATGCGGCGCACGAGGGATAAGGAGCAGCCATGTCCAACGCACCCACGCACTCTGTCCACAGCGCAATCGCAACAGGTCCGCTGCTCCTGCTCCTCTTCCTGCTTTTCGGCTGTCTGGCACCGGGAGCCGCATTTGCCGTCGATGGCTACGACCAGCTCGGCTTCCGCACTATTAGCGATGATTGTGGGCCCTTCTTCATCGGCAAGTATGAAGCTCAAGACGCCTCGATTGCCTACTGCATGAACCAGGAGCGCCCCGGCCCCACCAAGCCGGGCGGCCCATGGCTCAACTTTGATCAAGGCTGGGTGTGGCTCGACGACGAGTTCGCGGCAATCGTTTGTCACGGATATCCTACCGCCACGTCGTTTGGCGGTTACCATCTTTCACCCGATCGCGCCCGCGCCGCCACCCAGCTTGCCGTATGGATGCTCAACGGCACTACCCATGTCGACGGCACCTACTCCTACACAACCGCTCAGGGCAAAACCAAGAGCGGGCACTTTACCGCCGACAATGAAGTCGTGGCGGCTGCGCGGTGGCTCCACGACAGCGCAAAATCAGGAAGCATCAAAGCCGCTCCGCACCGCGCGCGGCGCTATATAGGAACCGTATCGGGCGGCAGCAAACGTCAAGACATGCTCTATGTACTGCCGGCAGTCTCTGTTTCCTTCCAAAAGCAGTCTGCAAACGCTGCCATTACCAGCGGAAACAATACTTATCAGTTTGACGGGGCAACATTCGATGTTTTTGAGAGCGCCAGCGGCGCGCGTGTCGGCACCGTCCAGATGGACAGCAACGGTCGAGCGCAGGCAACACTCCTACCCAACACGGCATACTACCTAGTTGAGACAACAGCGCCAGCTGGTTATATCCCCCTGCACGATCGCATTGCCTTTACCACGACGAATAACGGCGGATACGTCACCATTGATGAACAACCCGGCACCATTACCTTGCGCATTGTAAAGCTCGACGCCGCAACGAATGCAGGCCCCCAAGTTGGAGCTTCGCTCGCAGGAGCAGAATTCGTGTGCGTATCGCAATCAACCCCTGGATGGACACAAACTCTCAGGACCGATGAAAGCGGTCGAGCTACCCTCACCGATGTCCCCCTGGGAACCTTTACCATCTATGAATCGAAGGCGCCCGAGGGCTATTTGCCCTCCGGTGACAGTTGGTCTTACACCGTTGGAGCCGACCAACTCGGCGATTCAGGCGTGGTCGAGATCGAATCTCGCGTTTCCAATATCCCCATTGCGTTTGACCTTGAGATTTCCAAATTCAAGGACTACGGCAATAGCGATCAATCCGGCCTGGAGCAGCCGGCAGGAGATGTTGTCTTTGAGGTTGTCAGTAACAGCTCTCAGCAGGTTGTTGGCACACTGACTACAAACATCTATGGCTTTGCCTCCACCAAAGACCAGCCCGAAGCATGGTTCGGCACAGGCAAGCGACCAGCCGGTGTCCACGGAGCCGTCCCATACGACCGCGCCGGCTACACGGTTCGTGAGGTTCCGGAAACCGTCCCCGAGGGTTTTAAACGTGCGGGGGAATGGACCGTCGAGGCCAATCAGATTTCCGACGGCGCCGAGCTTCAATATATCGTGGACAACCACGCTCTGTCGACGCATCTCCAAATTGTAAAACGCGATGCCCAAACAGGCGCTTCTGTTCCACTAGCCGGATTCACCTTCCAACTCCTCGACAGCAATCACAAACCTGTCTCACAAACATGCTGGTATCCAGCACATAACGTAATGGACACCTTTACGACTGACGCGACCGGCACCGTCACACTGCCCGAATCGCTCGTGCCGGGCACCTATTATGTACGCGAAACCTCGGCCAAAGAGCCCTATCTTGTCGGCGGAGAGATCGAGGTAAACATACCCGCCGATATAAACCTAACGCCCGTTGCAATCGTCTCGTATTATGACCACGCCGCGACCGGAAACATCAGGATCGTTAAAACCGATGCCGTAGACGGCAGCAGCCTCGCGGGCGCCATCTTTGAGATCCGTGCCTCAGGTGATATCGTGTGCCCCGACGGTAGCATTGCCGCGCTCGACGGCGAGGCTGTCGCTACCGTCACGACGGATGAAACTGGAGAAGCACGCGCGGACGACCTCCCGCTGGGATCTGGCACCGCACGCTACGAGGTTGTCGAGACTCAAGCGCCGACCGGCTTCTTGCTCGACCGGACGCATCATATCGTCGACCTTACCTATGCCGACCAGAAAACACCCGTTGTGGAAGCACGGCTTAACGTATCCGACGATTACACCAAGGTTGATATCTCCAAGGTCGATGCAAGCGGAGAGCAGGAAGTGAAAGGCGCACAGCTCACCTTATATGGTCCCGATAAAACCGAAATAGACTCCTGGACCTCATCCGACAAGCCGCACCGCATCGAACATCTTGCACCCGGCACCTACTCGTTGCGCGAAACGATGTCTCCGCGGACCCATGACCTTGCCGAGGAGATAACGTTTGAAATAAAGGATACGGGAGAAGTCCAATCCGTCGCGATGAAGGATGCGCCCATCGAGATCAAAGGACAGGTCGACAAGCGTCAGGAACTTGTCCAACCTATCGGGAAGGGTCTGTTGGCTAACGGCGATGGAAAAAACCGCGCCGCGATGCAAACCAATACGGATGGGCTTTTCTCCTATACCATCGATGCTCGAAACGATTCCGCTACTTGGGTTGATGAGTTTACGATTACCGATGATCTTGAGTGCGCCAAAGACGGCACGGCGAGATTCGTCTCAATCGAAACCCCCGTCGCCATCGGCGACCTCAACGGTCTGTGCAACGTGTGGTATCGCACGACGCCGTTGGACTCGACAGACGTCGATGAGCCGGCAAACGCGACTCTTGGCGATGGGCACGAAAATCCTTGGCTTGAGTCCGACGAAGTAAAAGAGAGTCTGGGTGAAGATTGCCGCCTCGTCGATTACGACGGCTGGCACCTCTGGAAGGCGGATGTCTCGACCACGGAATCCGCCACACTCGAGGCGAAAGAACTCGACCTTGCATCCAATACCGTCGTGACGGGCATTCGCATTGAATACGGTGCGGTAGCCGCCGACTTTACGACTCGAAGCGATACGGATTCTTGGACCCGTGATGATCTCAAAGATGAGCACGACGACCTTGACGATGCCAAAGCAATCCTTGGCACAGATGCTCGGGGCGCAGTCGTGCACATGCAGGCAACGTCGGCTTACACACCCCAAACTGCACTCACCAACAGCGCACGCGTCGATCTTTGCCGCAACGGCGGCGGCGATAAACTTGAGTCACATGACGAGGACAGTGTCATTCAACGCTGTACCCTACCGCAGGACCTACCGGCAACAGGATCAGCTCCCATCGCCGCTTGCATCACCGCGCTCCTGACCTCGGGTGCCGCAGCCCTATGGTTCGCTCGCCTTAGGTCAATCCCAAAGAAGCGCTAGAGCGATGAAAAAGCGGGCGAGCCAGTCCCCCGGCTCGCCCGCTTTCAATCATTTAAATCGCCGCATCTACTCTGCAGACGAAGATCCACCATCAACGATTGCTTGCTCGGACTCAGGAATCCCATCGGCACCCGTGCTCTGTTCTTGCTCCACCTCTTCGCTGATTGCGGAGGCGGGGGTCGAGCCCTTCGCGCCCACGATGTAGGCAGCTCCAAACCCTAACGCAATGGCAATCAAGGTCAAAATCACGTAGACAGGCCAATGGCGCTTAATATACGAAAACACGTTGACTCCTTAGAGCTCCGTCTACGAACGGCGGATAACCTCGGTCACGACCTCGGATACCGTGGCAATGTTCGTCGGGTTGACATTGTGGGGCAGGTCGTCCTCGGTACGAGCGCAAGCCAGACGCGTGCCGTCCACGCCGGCGATGGTGAGGGCTCGGCGGCTCGCCTCGAGGGCGGCGTAGGCATCGGTCTTGGCATAGGGCATCTCGAGCGCGCCACAATCGACATGGAACGACTTGCACACCTTGCTGACCAGGTTCATGATGCGGCGATCGCCCTTGAGCAGCTGCTGTTCGCCCTCAACCGTCACCACCGAAAGCCTACCGGCGCCGACGGATTCAAGATTGATGAAGAAGACGCCGCGGAGCTTATCGCGATGCGAAGCCAAGAAGGCCTTCATACCGGCGCCATCACAATCCGAGGCGCCCGTTGCCACAAACCAGATATCGTGACCGAGCAGCTCATCGTCGCCCATAGAGGCGACAGCCGAGAGCATATCTTCGGAAGAAGCGCCGTCGGAAGACGTAGCGCCGCCCTTCCAGCCATCGTTATCGTCCTCGAAATTATCCCACGAACCGATGCCGCGACCGGACTTCTTGGCATCGTAATCGTCTTCGACGCCCAGCCAATCACTCATGCTGTCCTGTTCGTTTTTCTTTTTACGACCGAACAGGCCGCCCAGGCCGCGCTTGCGAGACTTGGGCGTCGCCGGGGCGGGAGCCGAAATGGTCTCGATCGGCTGAGCGCCCGACGCAACGGGCCTAGGAGGCGCAACGGGTGCCGATGTTGGTTCGGGACCCTGAGCGGTAGCAAAGGGGTCGTTGACCTGTGCGGAGGGGTCGGGAAGGTCGAACAGCGACGTGCGAGACGCAACGTTTGCCTGCTTCATCGACGGCAGCGACGGATCGGGGACCGAAGCCAGCGGAGACGAGGAAGGTGCAGGCGACGGAGCCGACGCCGGATCGGGAACATTCACCTGCGGACGCGGTGATGCCTGGGAGGAAATCTGGGCCATAAGGGAATCGACCGTTTCGTCCTGGGTGGGAGCAACATCGGCAACCGTGGCACCGGAACCACTCGGGGTCGGCATGGTGAAAATCTGCGTGGAGTAAGGCCTCGACTCATCTGTCTCGGGAGCCTCGGAAACCGCAGGCACTTCCTCCTGCTCGACCTCGGTCGAATCACCTTGATCGGCTGCCGCGTATTGCTCTTCGTCACAGTTGACCTCGACGGGCTCGTGCCCGGCGGCATCTTGGATTTCGGCAGCATCAATAGGCTCGTCATCGTCTGCCGCGTCGCCCTGCTCATCGGAAACAGGAAGGGGCTCGGCAATCGCGGTGCCTTGCTTTTCAAACGTTATCGTGGAATCGAACTGCGCGGCATCAAACGACATGGTGCTATCGACGTGCTGCTGAGCCTCAAAGGACGTTGTAGCTTCGGCGGCGTCGACAGGCACGGACTGCATAGCCTCGTTCTGCTCGAACTCTTGCGCCGCGCGCTCACGTGCCGCCTCGGCTGCCTGCTGCTGAGCGATAGCCTCCTGCTCGGCAGCCTCGCGTGCGGCAACGCGCTTCCCCTCGAAATCGTCGACAAATTTCCTGCCCTTTGCAAGCGCACCCTTAAAGAAGTTGGAAGCGCTGGCGCCAATCGAAGAGAACGCGGATGCAATATCGGCATGGGGCGTTGCCGCGGGAATCTCGGCCGAGAAATCAGTATCGCTCTCGTAAGACACGCGCCTCGGCTGTTCAGCGTAATCGTCGTCAGGCTCGTCCCTAACGTCTTGCGCCGGCGCGGCGGGAGCCAAAATGTCCAGTCCTGCCGCGGGATCGATCGCGGACACCGCCTCGGGCTCGGCAACGGCAGCGGCAACCGCGGCAGACTCATCATCCACGGCGACAACGGGCGCAGATGCAGTCACGACGGGGGCAGGCTCGGGCTCAAACGTCGGCTCCTCGCCTTCCTCGTAATCGAGCGTGCAGGACTCGGGAAGCATTCCGAGTGCACGGATGGCATCCGAACCAAAGCGGATGTTGCCGGCGGCATTGCGATAGAGCCTGGGCTCGGGCTCGGCCGCGACAGGCTCCTCCGCCGGCTCGGCAGTGGGAACCTCGTCATTGAACTCTTCGGCCTGGACAGCCTGATTCTGATCCTCGGGCACGATGGCGCCAATCAGCGTCTCGTCGGCAGACGCACCCTCAAAGCCCTCGATCTGCTCGTCGAAAGCCTCGCCCTGTTCGGGCTCGGTCTGAGCGTCGGGAGCAATCGGCTGACCGAACTCGTCCTCGGCGTAGGTAGGCTCTTCATACTCGATGGTGTTGCCGTAGTCGTTTTGCTGTTGGGCCGCGGCATACTCCGCTGCTGCGCGCGCCATCTCCTCGGCACGACGCTTCTGCTCCCCAAAATAGGTATCGAACGGAACATCGTCGGGAAACTCGTTTTCGCCCTGGAAGGGAGCAACGTTGTCCATAACGCCGAGCATAGCGGCGACAGAAGACTTGTTGCACACTGCGCCGGACGTATAGGGAAGCACAAAACGGTTAGAAATGATGTTTGCCGCGTTGGCGAGCGCAACGAGGGAAGCGAGGATCGCGACAATCCACAGCAGAACCTTGAGCGCGCCGGGGAGCGGCAGGATACGCAAGATGGCAACGGCAGCAGGGGCAACCGTGGCAACGGGCAACAGCTTGGCGATGAGCGCACGATACGAAGCATAGGGCTCGCGGGCGAGCAGCTCAGCACGGGGAGAGTCGTAGTGTGCGACAACGACCACCGGGCGGTTGCGCGGAGACGCGAGCGGGCCCGAGGCCTTGTGGTAGGCGATGACATTTTGGCTCACGCCCGTCTTGCCCAGGCGCGAAACCACGGGGTGGCCCGTGCGCTCGAGCACGTAAAGAACGGCGCCGACAATGGCCAGCAAGGTGCCGACCAAGCCGATGCCGCCACCGATGCCCATCAGCAGGGCGCCAGCAAACGCAAGAATACCGGTAACGGCAAATGCCAACCTGCTGGGCGCCGGGGCATTGAACTCCTGAACCTCGGGATCAAAGCCGTGGTTGCGGAAGATCTGAGCGATATCCTCGGCAGCCAAGCGCTCTTCTTCGCTGCATGCCGGCGTGATGCCGGTGTTCTGCAGCAGGTGGTTAATATAGTTCTGGGTGTTCGCCATGTGCGCTCCACATCCATAATCCGACAAATAGGCCCAATGCATGCACATTAGAACCGTATATAGTCGAAAGTATACCCCGAGCGAGCGCAAACGACCGAATTCGGGCCATCTTAACGCCCCGAGCGGACAAGGATATAGCCTAATCTCCATATCGGACTAAAATCATGGCAGCAAACCACCTTCTCATGCGAGGACTCTATGACGGCAAGCGACGCGACCGCGACAATTAAAAAGGGGAATTCGGAGCCCAGTTTCGATAAAACGACTCAGCGCATCCTCAATCTTTTCTTTGTGCTCAACAGCTCCCCCGAACCGCTGACGACCGAGCAGATCGTCTTGGATTCTGACCTGGGATATGGCTCGGGCAATATCGACTCGGATAAGCGCAAGTTTCGGCGCGATCGTGACAAACTGCTCGAACGCGGCATCTTAATCAAGGAGGTTCGCCCCGCCGGCGCGCAGGAGACCGAGGAAAGCTCATGGACAATCGACCGCGAGCACACGTTTGCGGCAGGCGGCCTCATCACCGCAGACGACGCCGATATCCTGCTCAACGCTATCGACCAGACAATAGCGGCCGGCTCATCCACTTTTGCCGCGCCGCTTGCCGATATTCGTTCCAAGATTGCCTACCTCACCGGCAGGACGACGGCGGACGAAGCACCGATCCGCCGCTCTCCCACCGTCGATGCGGTATGGAGCGCCTTTGCCGAGCGATGCGCGCTGCGATTTTTATATCAGAACGGACGCGGTGAGCAGAAAGAGCGTACCGTCTGCGTCTACGGCATGTTCGAGCGCGAGGGCGTTGCGTACTTCTGCGGCCTCGACAATGCCACCGACGACATCAGGACATTCCGCTGCGACCGTATCGTTCGCGCTTGGCGTCCTTCGAAGGCCTACGCCATCCCTGCAGACTTCAATCTCAACGACTACCTGTTCTTTGAATTCGATTTTGCCGACCGCCCGCCCGTTGCGGCTACGTTCTCGTTCGCCCCGCAGACGCAGATCGATATGATCAACGGCCTCACGCGCGGGCGAGGTGAGCTCGCACACACCGATTCGGGATGGACTTGGACCGTTGACGTGCGCGATCTTGAAGCCGCCGCCTCATTTTGCATGGCCCACGCCATGGACGGCATGAGGCCCATGGCCCCCAAATCGCTCAAGCAGGCGTGGAACCACCTCATTGAAAGGACGGTGCACGAGCATGCCCGTGCGTAAACTCACCAGCGAGCAGAGGCTCTCGCGCGCCATCGACATCATGGAGGCCCTCTACGCCGCCGGCGAGAGCGGCATGACACGAACCGAGATTTGCAGTCGCTTTGACATCACGGGGGCGTCGCTCGACGAGATTCTCGAGATCGTCTCGACGCTCGCGGACCGAGAATCGGGTGCGCGTATCATCTGCGAATGCCACGGCGAGCGCGTGGTCCTCACCGGTGACGCCGGGCGTGTACTACCGCTGCGCCTGAGTGCCGCCGAGGGCGCTGTGCTCAACCACGAACTTGAATCGTTGGGGATCGAGCCCCAGGCGGCGGCTCGAATTCGACATGCTCTTCTACCCGAAGAGCTCGGCTATAACCAGCACGTCTTTGACACCGTCAACCACGGGTCGCACTGGCAGCAGCTGAGCTGCGCCATTCAGGACGGCGTTCGCTGTCGTATCTCGTATCGCTCGATGGACGATGCGCGGCCACGCGAGCGTCTGGTCGACCCCTTGCGCATTACAGCAAACGGCGACCAAACATATCTGATTGCCTGGGACATCGCGGTCGATGAGCAGCGCACCTATCGCATGGATAAAATCGAGGGACTCGCCTTGACGGAAGACTCCGTCGTGCCTCACGCACCGGACGTTGCATCCCTCCACGATTCCCTTGCCCGGACGCAGCGTAGCGCAAAGCTCTTGATGCCATTCGATATGGCGGAGCATCTGGACTGGGCCGGCATCACCCTTATCGAACGCAGCGGGACAGACATGGCAACGGTAACCGTACATTACGGCTCCGAGCGTTGGCTGCTGAGCCAGATAATCGCAGCGGGCGGAGCCATCCGCATCTTGGATGACCCCGCCCTGTCAAAGCGTCTGTGCGATATGGCAAAAACCCTCGTCTGTCCGCTTTAGCGCCGCCGCTCGTGGCGTGCACGCCACAGCTGTAGATAGTGCCCGATCTGCGCCGATTCGATGCGCTGGTAGGAGCTCGTGGGCAGCGACGTTAAGAACTTCTTGCCATAGCCCTTCGTCACCAGGCGAGGATCCGCCAAGATCAGCACACCGCTATCGGTCGACGAGCGAATCAAACGCCCCGCGGCCTGCTTAACCTCGAGCACCGCCTCGGGCAGCGAATAGCGCGCCCATGCGCGGTCTTCGCGCAGGTTGCGCTCGCACGAGAGCGGGTCCGTGGGGCTCGAGAACGGCAACTTGGGAATGATGACGCAGCGCAGCGTCTCGCCGCTGGCATCAAACCCCTCCCAGAAGGCCTTGAGCGCAAAAAGCGACGAGGTCGGTTCGTTGATAAACCGGTCGCGCAGGCGACGAGGAGATGAGTTGCGCTGCTGGCAGTTGAGCTCCAGACCCGCACGGGCCATCTTGGGCTCAACGCGGGCGTATAGGTCCTCCATGTCGCGCCGATTGGTGAACAACGTGAGCACCGATCCGCCCATGGCAAGATGGGCGTCGACCAGTACGCGCTCGAGCGCCGTAAGATAGCTCTCACGATCGCGCGGATCGGGGATATCGCCCGCAACGACTACAGCCATGTTCGAATCGAAGTCGTAGCTCGAATCCAAGTGCAGCGATGACGACGTTGAAGCACCGATGCGATCAAGGCCGACCGCATGGTTAAAGTGCTCAAAGCTTTTGGACACCGTCATGGTCGCCGAGGCAAAGATAGCCGTGTGAACCTCGGGCAGCCACTCGGTTGCCAAGGCCTCGCCAATGTCGATGCGCTCTGCGGTCATTGACTCTCCGCCGGCACGCAGCCTGCGATTGACCTGCAGCGAATACACGTAGTGTTCATCGGTACCATCAATGATGAGTTTTAGGTTCTCGGCCAGCTCGTGCAGGCGGCGCGAGATATCACCCAGGTCGACAACAACCTCTGGCTTGTCGGCGGCGACGGCTTGCACCAGCGCGTCGACGCTCTTGTCAGCTTGTTCCAATGCGTCGATGCCAGTGTAGGCCGACTGTAAGAAATCATGCCAGTCGTCAGATTCGCGCAGCTCGGGGCCAATCCATAGATTGGCATTGTCATAGCCCCCACGGGCACGGCGACCGAGCTCGCGAACGCCATCGAACACGCCGGCGATCGCCATGCTCGCGCGCGCAACCGTCGACGTCGCCTTGGCGGTAAGGCCCAGATAGAGCGTAGAGCCCTCGGAGGTTGCCAAATCACGGGAAACCTGGCTTAGCGCGCCGGTGCTCGAGCCACCCAGACGCTCAAACAGAACGCGTGATTCGTCCGCCGACACCACACGCGCCCACTGACGGCGCGCCTCGCACTCGATGGAATGGGCCTCGTCGATTACCCAATGACGAATCGGCGGCAAAATCCTGCCCTCGGCCGCGACGTTGCGGAACAGCAGGGAATGGTTGGTGACCACCACATCGGCATGCGCCGCACGACGGCGAGCGCCGTGGACCAAACATTTATCAGGGAAAAACGGGCAGAGGCGACGAGCACACTCGCGCGAGGCCGTCGTAAAGTCGGGACGGTTGACGCTGCGCCACCGAATGCCGAGCGAGTCGAGGTCGCCATCGGCTGATTGGCAGACGTACGCCATAATGACCGCGACCGCCGTGAGCGTGTCCGCCGGATCGCGCTTGGTGGTAATCTCGACCTGGCCGCGGCTCATGCGCTCAAGCTTGCGCAGGCACGGATAGTGGTCATACCCCTTGAGCGCGCAAAATGACAGACCACCGTCCAGTTGCTCGGCAAGTTTTGGCAGCTCATGGTACATGAGCTGGTCGGCAAGATTGTTCGATTTGGTCGCAATACCAACCGTGATGTTGTTACGGCGCGCTGCCTCGGCAAAAGGCACCAGATAGGCCATCGATTTGCCGACGCCTGTGCCTGCCTCAATTACTCGATGAGTGCCCGTGACCAGCGCATCGCGGACCTCGAGCGCCATCGCGATCTGCTCATCACGCGACTCGTAGGTGGGATACATGCGATTGACTAGGCCACCTGGCGCATAGTCTGCCTCAATCTCCTCACGACTCGGCATCTTGAGAACCGGCAGTTCATCGGCGTCCACCCGATCGTCGGCGCGATCGGCCTTGAGAACGTCAGCACGAGCGGCGCTGAGAGAGAAGATAGAACCAGGGTTCTGCCCTGCCAAGAATGAGAAGATAGGACGATAGGACCAAGGCACGTCCGGATGCATGTCGGCTAGGCGCGCCATGAGGCCCTGGGGCAAGTCGGTGAGCGCCACGAGCAACACGCGCCATACGCCACACAGGGCGTCGACGTCGGCATTGGCACGGTGTGATACCGAGTCGCAGCCAAACAGATCGGCCATAAAAGACAGCTTGTGCGAGGCCAGGCGCGGAAGCGCGATGCGCGACAGCGCCAACGAATCGATCCAAATATCGCTCACATTGACGCCGCCTTTGACAGACTCGATAAACGAGCGGTCGAACGTGGCGTTATGTGCGATCACCGGGCAACCACCGACAAAATCGGCGAGAGCGGCGACGGCCTCAACGGCCGACGGGGCATCTGCCACATCGGCATTTGTAATGCTCGTGAGCTCGGTAATCTCGGCGGGAATCAGCTGCTTGGGATGCACGAAGGTATCGAAGCGGTCGACGATCTCGCGGCCCGAAAGACGGGCCGCCGAGATCTCGATCAGCTCATTGTCCTGCACCGAAAGACCCGTGGTCTCGGTATCGAGGACAATCACATCTTCCTCGATAAGACCGAAGGACTGCGTTTTGGCGCGGTCGGCAAGCGTGGCATAGGAGTCGATGACAAACTGCGGCGTTCCTGACGAAACCGCGTCCTCGATTAGCATGCAATGCCCGCTCGACGAAGGCCCATACGGATCAGGCTGTCACAGACCTGCGGGAACGTCATGTCGTCGGTGTGGCGGATCTCATCTGGATACAGCGACGTATCGGTCATGCCGGGAATGGTATTGGTCTCGAGGATAACGGGGCCGTCCTCGCTCACAATAAAGTCGCTGCGCGAGATACCCAGGCAACCGAGGGCCTTGTGAGCGGCACAGGCAAGTTCCTGAGCGCGAGCGTAATTCTCGGGTGAAATCTGCGCCGGAATGCGATGGATATCCGTAGGGTCGACATACTTCACGTCCAGATCGTAGAACTCGCAGTCCTCGGGCTTACGAATCTCGACAATCGGCAGGGCGCGTACGTCATCTTCGCCGTATACGCCGACGGTGATCTCGGTACCCTCGATGCACTTCTCGACCAGCACTTTGTCGCCGTACTCAAACGCCTTGGCGATTGCCGCGGGCAGCTCGGAGGGCTCATGGACCAGGGAAATGCCATAGCTGGAACCGTTGACGGCCGGCTTCACAAAGCAGCGCTCGCCACAAACCTCGACGATATGATCGATATCGACTTCATCGCCCACCTCGAGCGCAAGGCCGGGGGCAATGGGAATGCCCGCCTTGGCGTATAGGAGCTTAGAGACCTCCTTGTCGGCACCGCAGGCGCTGGCAAGTACGCCCGAGGCCGTGTAGGGGATACCCAGGGTCTCCATGGCACCCTGCATGGCGCCATCCTCACCGCCGGCGCCGTGCATGGCGATAAATGCCACATCGAATCCGCCGGTCGCCATGGTTACCATAAAGTCATCAGCGGCCGTGTCAAGCAGCTCCACCGAGGTGTAGCCGGCTTCCTTCAGTGCCACCACAACGTTCTTTCCCGAATCGAGCGAGATCTCGCGCTCGGCGGAATGACCGCCCGCCAAGACCGCTACGTGCATGTTCTCTAGGCTTTTACCCGGCATGGGCAGACTCCTCCTCTATAATTTCTGCAGCTGATACCATATTGTAGCGATACCCTCTACGTTTCCCCAAAATCGAAAGGCTTCCATGAATCCCAAGACTAAATCTCAGGACATTCGCGACTTGAGCCAAAACGATATTCGCGAGCTCGTGGCCGAACTTGGCCAGCCCGCCTTCCGCGCGAAGCAGCTCATCGAATGGGTCTTTGAGAAGAACGTTTGTTCGTTTGACGATATGACCAACCTTCCCAAGGCTTTCCGTGAGCAGCTTAAAGAGGCTTTTGCCTTTGATACGCCGACTGAACTCACCAAGCAGGTTTCCAAAGATGGCTCGCGCAAGTATCTGCTCGAGTACCACGATGGCATTTCCGTCGAGACTGTCGGCATGCCCCGTCGTAACAAACTTTCCGTCTGCGTTTCCACCCAGGCAGGCTGCGGCATGGGCTGCGCCTTTTGCGCTACCGGTCTCAACGGCCTCAAGCGCTCTCTGACCGCTCAAGAGATCGTCGACCAGGTGCTTCATGTATCCAACGACTTTGGCGAGCGTGCCACAAGCGTTGTCTTCATGGGCCAGGGCGAGCCGTTTGCCAACTACGACGAGGTTCTCAAGGCATTGCGTATCCTCAACGACCCCGATGGTATCGGTATCGGCGCTCGTCACCTCACCGTCTCTACCAGCGGCGTTATTCCCGGTATTCGCAAATTTGCCGACATCCCCGAGCAGTTCACGCTTGCCGTTTCCCTGCATTCCGCCATCCAGTCGACGCGCAATAAGCTCATGCCCGGTGTTAAGAAGTACACGCTGCTTCGCCTTCACGAAGCGCTTCAGCTCTACACCGAGAAGACTGGCCGCCGCCCGACCTATGAGTATGCCATGATCGAAGGCGTCAACGATACGAATCCCGAGATGCAGGCACTCTGCGACTTCTGCGAGGGAACGCTGTGCCACGTTAACCTGATTCAACTAAACGACATCGAGGGCAGCCCGCTCAAGCCGTCGCCGATTCATAAGGTTGAGGATCTTCAGCGTCGTCTTGAGTCCCGTGGCATCGAGACCACGATTCGTAACTCCCGTGGTAACGATATTGACGCCGCTTGCGGACAGCTGAAACAGCGCTTCAAAGTTCAGAAGAACGCATAGGGGAGTCTTACTCCAAAACGTTTCATGTGAAACATCGAACGGCCCCGGTTGCAGGATATGCAACCGGGGCCGTTTCATTATTGACATCAATTTTGGACCAGCTGCTACCTTTCCCATTATTTACGGACAAAATAAGGGGCCCTTGTCTCATGAATCAGACAAGGGCCCCTTAAAATATGCAGGGTAATTGTTAGGTACCTAATAGCCTACATTTTCCCATTGGTTGCTAACCCAACCTTGATTAATCTTAGGATTTTTCGTTACCTGAGCAGTGCGCATGGCAACATCTTCTGTCATAACATCCATTTTCTTCTTTGACGTATCAACGATATCTTGCGCGCCACGAAGCAAACGACCTCGAAGTTCATCGTCTGTCGCGATCTTATAGCCAGCAAAGGCACCAGCCGCGACAGTCGTCGCCAATGCAATCGCAGTAAAAATCTTATTCCTCATCTTGGCCTCCTTGATCAAACTGAATCATTTCACCAAGAATACGAGAGAGCTCTTCCTCGTCTTTAAACTCAATCTCAATCTTATTCTTTCCACGCGAGCTCTTCACACGAACGTTGGTATTAAATACCTGACGAAGTACACGCGCAGCCTTTTTAAAAGACTGAGGCGTTGCAGGCCGTGGCGTCTTAGTTGTCTCTCCGGCAGAAAACAATGGAGCAAGATTTTCTGTCGCTCTTACGGAAAGGCCCTCCGCAACAACCTTCTCTGCAAGTCGAATTCGCGCGTCCTCATAGGGAACTGCAAGAATCGCACGTGCATGTCCAGCAGTAAGTTTACCCTCAAAAATCATCTGCTGAACTACTTCGGGGAGATCGAGAAGGCGCAGCGAGTTTGTAATTGCAGAGCGTGACTTGCTTACTGCTTTCGACAATGCCTCCTGGGTCATACCGCTGGCATCGATAAGCTGGCGATAGCCCTTAGCCTCTTCGACGGGATTCAGATCAGAACGCTGAAGGTTTTCGATAAGAGCAAGAGCCAGCATCTCTTCATCATTAACATCTTTAATGATGACAGGCAGTTCCTCAAGACCAGCAAGCTTTGATGCCTGATACCGACGCTCACCAGCGATGATCTCATAGCCGTTTCCATGCTTGCGAACCAAGAGCGGCTGCAAAACGCCATGCTCTTGGATTGACTCGCTCAACTCGCGAAGTTCAGTTTCATTAAAATGAATTCGCGGTTGATTAGGGTTGGGAACGATATCCTCAATAGGTAGTTTTGTTACAGATGCGGCATTTGAAGCAGATACAGCAGAACCACCGGTCTCATACTCGGCCTCTGAGACCAAAGCATTGAGTCCACGTCCCAATCCGCCACGTTTCTTTACACTAGGCACGCTTGATCACCTCTTTTGCAAGGTTCATATACGCTTTTGCACCCTTATTTTGAGGTGCATAGGTAATTACCGGTTCTCCAAAAGACGGAGCTTCGGAGATTTTAACCGTACGGGGGATTAGCGTCTTAAATGCCTTATCACCAAAGTACGATTGAACCTCCTCAACAACCTGATTCGATAGAGAAGTACGCGAGTCATACATGGTCATAAGCACACCATAGGTGTCTAAGCCCTTGTTCAGACGTGATTTGACCATCTTCATTGACTCTAGCAGCTTCGTAACGCCCTCGAGTGCGTAGTACTCGCACTGGATCGGAATCAAAACGCTGTCTGCTGCGGTCAAGGCATTGATAGTAAGCAGGCCGAGTGAAGGAGGACAGTCAATGAAAATAAAATCGAACTCGTCCTGAATCGGCTCAAGCAAATCTTTGAGGCGGGTTTCACGAGCAATTGCGCTTACGAGCTCAATTTCGGCACCTGCAAGCTGAATCGTAGCTGGAATTACGAATACCTTTTTGCAATTTGTATCAAGAACAAGCGATTCTGCCGGCACATCATTCAACAATGCATCATAGATGCAGCGATCAAGGTCTTCTTTTTCAATTCCAAATCCACTGGTGCTGTTTCCCTGCGGATCAAAATCGACAATCAGTGTCTTACGACCCTGCTCACCCAGTGCTGCTGCAAGGTTCACAGCCGTCGTTGACTTACCGACGCCGCCTTTTTGATTGATGATTGCAATGATACGCGTGTCTTTTGCGCTCTTAGAACGCTTAACGTCGCGAAATCCCACGGTCCCTCCTGGTGTGTATTAAAGCTGTCAAACGGAGGATGTTTCACGTGAAACATTCCGATTCGATATCAACCGCCATGTTTCACGTGAAACACTGCATGTTGTTAGTATCCATTATGTTTCACGTGAAACATATAGGCAAGCGGATTCTTCTTTGCCATGCCATTTGCACGAGGCAATGAAACGGATGCTGGATGACTCTTCTTAAGAACAATGAACTCCCTGTGGCCCAAGCCCTCAGGCAAATCGATTGCGTCATTCAGAAGCAAAGTGAAGCCGCAAATCTTAGCTGCTGACATGCCGGAAGCAAGCTCTTCATCCGAAGGATTACCCTTGGTGATAACAAATAGCCCTCCATCTTTGAGGAACGGAGCCGCATACTCAACAAGAATCGGTAGAGGAGCCAGTGCACGGGCAGTTACAACAGAGAACTGCTTCTTATGGCTTCGAGCATATTCTTCAAGGCGATCATGAACCGCATGAGCATGTTTCAATCCAAGAGCATGAACAAACGAATTGACAGCATCAACCTTCTTACCAACAGAGTCAATATAAGTAGCTTTACGATGTGTGGTTATGGTTAATGGAATACCAGGGAAGCCCGCACCTGTTCCCATATCAAGCAAAGCTCCCTCAGGAGCCTTATTGATATAGGGGAGCAAAACAAGTGAGTCGAGGATATGAAGTACTGCAGCATCTTCTACGTTAAGAATACGGGTAAGATTGGTTGTCTTATTTGTTTCCAGAACCAAATCCAAATGCTGAATACATTTCCTCAGCTCAACATCAGATACGCTTAAGGAATACTCTTTGCAATAGGAAGTTAGACGAGTCAACATCTCGTCAGCTTGCTGATCAGTAAGTACTAACAACGAAAGCTCCTTTCTGACAAAAATCAGTGTATCGAGAACTTTTGACAAAAAAAGGGGACGTGGAAACCACGTCCCCTTAGCATAAGCTCGAGTAGATTATCGAGCAACAATCACCACATGGCGATCAGGGTCAGAACCCTCAGAATGAGTATCGACGGCATCATTGCCACGAAGTGCAATGTGAACCAGTCGGCGCTCGTAGGCATTCATGGGCGGAAGCGAAACACTCTTATGAGTGCGGATGGCACGCTCGGCAGCAGACTGAGCCATGGAGGCAACCTTGTCCTGACGGCGGCTCTTGTATCCCTCAACGTCCACTACAACCGGATACCTAAAGCCGAGCTTGCGGCTCACCAGCAAAGAGAACATAACCTGAAGGGCATCAAGAGTGCGACCATGACGGCCAATGAGAACAGCAAGGTCGGGAGCCGTTACATCCAAAATCAGCTCGCCCTCGTCGCCCTCATACTCATCGATAGGAGAGTTGGCGGCATCGAAGTGCGAAAGGATGGAACGCAGGATGGAAATCGCAACATCGGCAATGGTGTCAAGCTCCTCATCGGTCAGCTCTTCACCGGCCTTGTAGCGCTGTGCAATCTCGGGATAATCGCCCGCGACCTGCGGGGCAACCTCCTCAAGCATATCCTCGATGATCTCTTCAGACATAACGTACTCCAAAAGTTAGGTACCTAAATAAGATTGATATCCCACTACTTCTTCTTGTGCGGGCGCGGCTTCTTCTCGCGACGAGTGACCTCAACCTGCAGCGGCGCGTTCTTAAGACGCTCCTCCTCATCGGCCTTCGCCTTGTCGATGACCTTCTGCGTCACAAAAATCTGCTGGATAACCTGCCAAGCAGACGAGACGTCGTAGTACAGCAGAACACCAACGGGAAGGCTCCAGCCCATCCAAAGCATCATGACCGTCATGACAACGGCCATCATACGCATGCTCTGAGCCTGCTGGCCGGTCTGGTTGCGCGACATATAGAGCTGCGGAATCAGGGTCAGGACAGCGAACAGGATCAGGCAGACCAGCGCAGGCAGCGCGACCATAAAGCCATCGGCAAAGGAGGCACTCGGCGTGGTGGTCAGGTCGGGCAGAATATTAAAGAACGAGAACGTGCCATCGTTAAAGTAGTCCGGCAGGTTACGCAGCAGCGTAAATAGGGCGAACAGGACAGGCATCTGAATCAACAGCGGCAGACAACCAGCCATCGGGTTGAACTTGTTCTCGCTGTAGAACTTCTGCATCTCCTCGGCCTGACGCTGGGGATCGTCGGCATAGCGCTCCTGGATCTCGAGCATCTTGGGCTGCAGCACCTGCATGCGTGCCGTCGACTTAGTCGACTTGAGCATAAGCGGCGTCAGCAGCAGACGGATGATGACCACCAGGATGATGATGGACAGGCCCCAGTCGACCGCAAAGGTCTGGATGAGCTTGAGCAGCTCGAAAAGGATGTTAACGATCCAATCCCACATGTAAGTTTTCCTCCGATAGCGAGTGCCCGCTAGGGCACAGGGTCATAACCGCCGACGTGCAGGGGATTGCAGCGAGCGATGCGCCTCACGGCAAGCCAGCAGCCTCTCAAAACACCGTACTTCTCAATCGCCTGGACGGCGTATTGCGAGCACGTTGGGTAATAAATGCAGGCGTCAGGCAATAAGGGCGAAATAACCTGTTGATATATGCGAATAGGAGCGATGGCAACACGTCGCAAAACGTGATTGCTCATCGCTCCTCCCCGGCAACGCCGGCGCGTTTCATAAGCGAACGCAATGCATTGTCCATCTCCTGCGGCGAGGAAACCCTCGTCTTGGGAGTTGCGAACAAGATGATGTCATAACCCGCAACGGGAAATCCACAGCTGCGGGCGGCCTCGCGCATCACACGCTTAGAACGGTTGCGCACGACAGCACAACCGATCCGTTTAGCACCAACGAAGGCGACCCTTCCGGAGTCGCCTTCGCCAACCGATTCACATATGGTCATTCGAATCAGAGGGTGATTAAAACGACGCCCCTGACTGAACACATGCTCGAAATCTTGCCGAGACTTAATAGTCTTCATGCGAGATGTGTGTATCGCTGCTAGACAGTGAGACGCTTGCGGCCCTTGGCACGACGACGGGCGAGCACGGCACGACCACCCTTAGTGGCCATACGGGCACGGAAGCCATGGGTCTTGGCACGCTTACGCTTATTAGGCTGATACGTACGCTTCATCTTAAGTTCCTCCTGCTGCATTTCGAGTGTCCGCGGGGGCGCGGACGCAGATATAGACACGTGAGCTTGAAGATTGTAGGGAAATCGATGTTCAAATGTCAAGAAATCAAAGGTAAAAGGTTGCGCAGTTCACACGGTTCCCCCATAAGCCGAGCTCGATTTAGCGGTGCATGGCAACTTTTCACGATATTTCATCGAGTTTTCAACAGGTCATGTTGGCAATGTTGAGAACTTTTCGTCCGTTTTCCAAAGTTTTCAACAGGTTTTGAAAAGTTGTCGAAAGATGAGAAACATTGCACGGTGAGCTACTATTTGTTCGAAACCTTTTGAAAGATTGCGAGCGGCATGTCTGACGACTTTTACACCATGGTCGATTCCGGAGACCCGGCACCCGACAACGAGCACATCACCGGCGTGCGCGAAGAGCGTAAGGAAGGCGAGCAGACGACCACGCAGGCGCCAAAAGCCATGTACGCCGCGCGCATCGCCGTCTATGACGACATGCTGTCGACACCGCGTGTGATCGTCATTGATCCGCAAGATGTCCGCACGTATTTGGAAGAGACGACCAACACCGTCTACCAGTGCATGAAAGAACAAGGTGGCCATATCTCGCTCATGGTCATCCGCGAGATTGTCGAAAACTTTATCCACGCGCACTTTGCCGAGCCCATCATCTCGATTCTGGACGGCGGAGACACCATCCGCTTTGCCGATCAGGGGCCCGGCATCGACGACAAGGAGCGCGCTTTCGACTTTGGCGTTACCAGCGCAAACAGCAAGATGAAGCGCTACATCCGTGGAACCGGAGCAGGGTTTCCCATGGTGCAGGAGTATTTGGAAAACGCCGGCGGTGCCGTATCCATCGAGGACAATATGGGCAACGGCACCGTGGTTACGGTAAGCCTGAACCCTAAACGCGTGCAGGAAATCGAACGCGCCGGCGGACGCGGCGCTGCCGTGCGGCCCGAGACGGAGCATCCCACATATCCCCTGCCGGGAGCTTTTGCGCAGCAGCCCATGGCAACGCAACAGATGCAGCGCCCCGTGGGACAGATGCAGCAGCCCGGAATGCTTCCTACACAACAGTCCCAGGCGGCATCGATGTCGATGCCGTCAAACGCGCCAGAGGCCATGCCGCTGGCGGATCAGGATGCAGCAGCAATGCAGCAGGCGACGGGGGCACCGGGCGGCCAGCAAATGGGCTATCAGCCGTACCAACAGGGATATCCATATCAGCAGATGCCGCCACTGGGGTATGGCCAGCAGTTCCCACAGCAGTACCAGCAGGGATATCAGCAGCCGTACCAGCAGATGCCGCAGCAGCAGTACAACCCCTGGGCCCAGCAGATGACCCCGCAGCCTTACCAACAGTGGCCTCAAAGTTTTCAACAGCAAATGCCGCCGATGCAGGGTTCTCAACAACCAGCAGCTCAAATGATGTATCCTAATGCAGCAAATCAGTATGCGCAGCCACAACCGGACGTATTCGTAAGCGATCGCGGCAACGCCGCACTGGGCTATCTGGCACAAAATCAAGCGTGCGGTGCTACCGATCTGGCGAGGGCGTTTGGAAACTCGGCCCCCACTTGGTCACGCACGCTCAATGACTTGGCGCAGGCCGGCTTGGTCATCAAGCATGGCCAGAAATACCATCTGACCGAACTCGGCGCCGCTCGCGTGCGAGCTCAGAGCTAAAGAACGGGAGAGACAGTGGACGAGGAAGCAAGCATCATCCTGGGGGATGCCATCGCCTTTTGCCAGCGCGACGGCCAAGATGCACGCCTCATCAACATGCTGGGGCAATCGCGCGCCATAAGCCTGACCGAAGATACGCTCACGATCGAGGCCCCCTCGCGCTTTGCCATCGCGCAGCTCAAAAAGCATCAGCCGACTATTGAGGCCTATCTGGAAGAAATCGCCTTTGCACCGATTGCGCTCGACATCGTGGCACCGCAAGGAGCCGTGGCGGAATCCGCTGCCGCGACGGCGCCTGCCGCGGCTCCCGCTGCCTCCCCGGCGGTGCCGGCCTCCGCAGGCGACGTGCCGACAATCGAGCACCAGCACAGCGATGTTTCCCGTGAAACCATGGCACCGTTGCCTACCGCTGCGGCGTCAACGAACGCACCCGTCACGCACATGCCTATCGCTCACGACGCAGCGGCGGGCGCGGATTCGGGCATTGCAATCAAGAACACGCTCTCGGCCGATGACTTTCGTCGCATGATGAACCAGATGAAGGGCGGAGCGCCGACTAAGTCCACGCAAGCTGCGACCCCCGCTTCACCCATGCCAGCACCGACCGCACCGGCCGAGCAGAATACGGATGGAGCCCCGCTCGCCGCGAACTCAAAATTTACCTTTGAGAACTTTGTCTACGGCCCCGAGAACAGCCATGCCTATCGCTCGGCACTCAAGTTTGCCGCCCTCGCAGACGAGCGCGGCACGTGCACATCACTGTTCATCTACGGCAAATCGGGCCTGGGCAAGACGCACCTGCTGCTTGCCATCAAAAACGAGCTCGCCGAGAAGTCGCCCGAGATCAAGGTCAAGTATGCCAACTCCCAGGCATATCTGGACGACCTGATGACCGAGTTCGACCGTCAAAAGAAGAGCAATGCCCCCATCATGCAGGCATACCACGGCGTGGACGTGCTCATCATCGATGACATCCAAAACATCATCGGCAAGCGCGCGAGCGTGGACTACTTTTTCCAGCTCATGGACGAGTTCATCCGCAACAACAAGAAGGTCGTCATCGCGGCAGACCGCGCCCCCAAGGACCTGAGTATGGACGAGCGTCTGACCAGCCGCTTCAACGCCGGCATGCTCTGCCTGGTCGCAGAGCCCAGCTACGAGATGAAATATAAGATCTTGCAGCGCTATTACGAGAACACCATCGTCGCCGCTCCCGAGGCAGGCGACGACTCGCTGCTGGCGGCCTATGGGGGCGACAGCGGGCACCTGACCGACGAGCACTTTAAACACATGGCCGAGGTCTCGGGCACCAACATCCGCGAACTCGAGAGCTTTTGCGAGCGCTGCGCCGGCGAGGCGGGCGACCGCGAGCGCGAGGGCGGGGAGCTCACCTTTGACGATATCGACGCCATCGCCAGCCAGTACTTCGACACATCGGCCAAAAAGATCAACGTCCAGACGGTTCAGTCCGTCATCGAAGAGCAGTACGGCGTGACGCACGAGGAGCTCATCGGCCCGCGTCGCAACGCCAATATCGCCAAAGCACGCCATATTGCCATCTATCTGGCCATCGAGATGTGCGAGATGACGACCACGGCGGTGGGCGCCGAATTTGGCAACCGCAACCACTCGACCGTCAGTACGAGCTACAAAAAGGTCCAGAAGATGATCCAGGAAGACCGCACCGTCACCGAAGACCTCAAGTCGCTGCGCGATAAAATTACACTGCGCTCGTAGGGAAATAGAGACACCTGTTGAAAACTTGTCGAAACCACGGGCATAAGGTGTCTAAAACCCAACCCGCGGTGATGAAAAGTTTTGCGCAGGTTTTGAACGTGGAAAACCACCCCTGTTGCACACAGGTTGCTGTCGATTCTCTTTCTGGGTCTGACCTGCGTCTTTGGGAGTAATCAACAGTTTCGTCAGTGCTATTACTATTATTAAGATATTTATATCTATAGAAAGGTATTAAAAGATGAAGTTCACCGTCAGCCAGAGCTCGCTTACACAAGCCATCGGCGTCGTTATGAAGGGTGTCGCTTCGGCATCCACCCTCCCCATCCTGTCGGGCGTGCTCGTTAAGGCCCAAGACGGCATCTTGGAATTCCAGACCTCTAACTACACCATCTCGATCCGTCATCGCATCGCGGCGCATGTCGAAGAAGAGGGCGAGATGGTTATCCCCTGTAAGATGCTCTCCAATATCACCAAGACCCTCCCCGATGCCCCGGTCACCTTTGAGCTGTCCGAGCGCCAGGTGCTGATTGGTTGCGAGAAGAGCTCTTTTAGGCTGAACACGCTCGATGCCAATGACTTCCCCGAGTTTCCGGCCTATGCCATCGAGAGTGCCGTGGAGCTGCCGACCGATGTCTTGTCCGAAATGGTCGGCCGCGTGTGGCGCGTCACCTCGACCGACAAGGCTCGCCCCATCCTGGGCGGCGTGCACATGAAGGTCGAGAACAACACCGTACGCCTGGTGGCGACCGATTCCTTCCGCTTGGCCGTGTGCGATACGCAGGTCGAGACCTCGACCCTCGAGGGCTCCTTTGAGCTCAACGTTCCGGCTGACGCCTTTAACGACGCGCTGAACATCATGGCCAGCCAGGCGACCATCATGATCGGGGCTACCGACACCCAGGTCGTCTTCGAGGCCGGCAACACCACCTACGTGTCGCGTCGCATCGAGGGCGTGTACCCCAACTACAAGCAGCTCATCCCCGATTCGTGCGTGACGAGCGTCAAGATCGATGTCGCCGCCTTTAACGCCGCCCTCAAGCGCGTGGCCGTTATCGCGAGCGCCAACCCCGCCGTCAAGTTCGAGATCGATGTCGAGAACGGGCAGATGGGCCTGTCCTCCATTTCCAATGACCAGGACCTTGCGCAGGAGACGATCGATGTCGAGGCTGAGGGCGAGTCGGGTACCATCGCCTTCAACTACCACTACATCTTCGGCTGCCTCAATGCCCTGTCCAAGGAGAAGGAGATCACGCTGGAGCTCAAGAGCTACTCGCAGGCGGGCATCTTCAAGTCCTACGACAAGATCAACTACCTGTACCTGGTCATGCCGGTCCGCATCTAGCGCTGCGCCATGACCATGTTCGCCCGCGATCTTTCCGTCGCGCACTACCGCAGCTTCGATAGCTATCGCCTTGCCCTGGACGAGGGCGTGACGATACTTGCGGGACCCAACGCGGCGGGAAAGACCAATCTCATAGAGGCGCTGCAGCTGCTGACGAGTGGCGCCTCGTTTAGGCATCCGACCGCAGCCGAGCTCGTCCATGACGGCGTGGGCTCGTGCAAGATCGAGCTGAGGCTCGAGGGCGACGGCCGCGTGCTTGATATGGGATTGAGCGCGGAGGACGGTAAGCGCTCGTTTAGTCGCAACGGCAAGAGATGCTCTGCCGCCGGTGTGCGCGGGATTCTGCCGAGCGTGCTGTTTTGCCCCGACCATCTGGACATGGTTAAGCGAGGCGCCAGTGTGCGCCGCGCCGCCCTCGATGACTTTGGCATGCAGCTGAGCGCGCGTTATGCCGATCTTGCGAGCACCTATGGGCGCTGCGTGACCCAGCGTAACGCCCTGCTCAAGGAGACCTGGTGCTGTCGCGAGGTGCTCGGCGCGTGGAACGATTCGATTGCTCGCGCGGGCTCGGCCCTGCTCGTGCACCGGTTGGCCCTACTCGACCGGCTGGCGGGCCATGTGCACACTGCCTACGGGCAAGTGGCGTCCGGCGAGGCTGCCAACGTGACCTATGCGTCCACGCTGGGGGATTTGCCCCAGGTCGAGGATCGCGAAGAGCTGAAGGGTTGGGCGTACGAGCGCATGCTGGCTGCCCTTGACGAGCATGCCGACGAGGAAATTCGCCGCGGCGTGACGTTGGTGGGACCGCATCGCGACGAGATCGAGTTCACCGTGGCTGGTCGCTCCGCCCGTTCATTTGCCAGCCAAGGACAGCAGCGCACGCTGGTACTGTCCTGGAAGGTGGCCGAGGTGGCCGTGGCTCGCGATGTCCTGGGCACCGCCCCGCTGCTGCTTTTGGACGACGTGATGAGCGAGCTCGACGGCGAGCGTCGCGGCGCTTTCCTGCGGCTGATCGGCGATGATATCCAGACGGTCATAACTACGACCAACCTGGGGTACTTTACCGATGACCTGCTTGATCGAGCCAAGGTGGTGAGCATGGGTGAGACGTGCTAATTACGAGCGCGAGAGCGAGACAGTCGCCTTCAGTGGATTTTTGAACGCAGAGCGCCAGCGCATCCTGGCGGCTGCAACGCCTAAGCGCCGTGCGCAGATGGAGGCCGCCGAGGAGTCGCGCGCGGTCTATCGCGCATGGAACGCGGTGTGCTCGGGCACGCGCGAGGGACGGCATGTGACGGGGCTGCGCTACCTGCCCGAGTCCAATGAGCTGCTGGTGTATCTCGACTCGCCCTCGTGGACGCAGGAAATGACGCTGTTGCGCGAGATCATCCGTGCGCGCATGGAGCGCGCCGGTGCGCATGTGGACGGCCTGGTGTTCAAAACCACCGCGCCCGGTCACACGCCGCCCGCCGCCAAGGAGCGCCTGCGCCAGGCGACGACCGAGCGACCGCCGGCCCCGCACGCCGACCTAAGTGAGGCCGAGCGTACCGAGATCGAGCGCCAAGTGGCGCCCATCGAAGACCAAAAACTGCGCGAGGCCCTCGAGAATGCCATGAGAGCCAGTGCCGAGTGGGCCAAGGGCGTGCAAAGCAAAAAAGAGCCTTAAATCGCATCTGGTGGCCTTGTAGAGCCAAATACCCTCGTTCCCGAGGGTATTTTTTTACGATAAACTAGTAAGGCTGTACACATTTTCTTGACTGAAGGAGGACGTGTGGCAAACGAAAACGATTACGATGGCGGCGAGATTAAGATTCTCGAAGGTCTCGAGGCCGTTCGTAAGCGCCCGGGCATGTATATCGGCTCGACGAGCGCCAGCGGTCTGCATCACCTGGTGTGGGAGATCGTTGACAACTCCGTCGACGAGGCCATGGCCGGTTTCTGCACCGAGATCCAGGTGACGGTCCACGCCGACAACTCCATCACGGTCGTCGACAACGGGCGCGGCATCCCCGTCGACGAGCACCCTGTTAAAAAGATCCCGACGCTCGAGGTCGTCATGACGATCTTGCACGCCGGCGGTAAGTTCGATAACTCGGCCTATAAGGTCTCGGGCGGCCTGCACGGCGTGGGCATCTCCGTCGTCAACGCACTGTCCAAGCGCGTGGTCGTTCAGGTTCGCCGCGATGGCAACACCTACGAGATGGAGTTCTCGCGCGGCAAGACCGTCAAGAAGATGGAGGTCGTGGGCACCTCGGATTCAACGGGCACCACCGTCACCTTCTGGCCCGACGACGAGATCTTCGAGACCTGCATCTACGATTTCGATACGCTGCACAACCGTCTGCAGGAGACGGCGTTCCTCAATAAGAACCTTAAGATTGTGCTGACCGACGAGCGCGAGGCGACTCCCCACGTGGAGGAGTTTTGCTACGAGGGCGGCATCATCGACTTCGTCAAGTTCCTCAACGAGGGCAAGGACGTCCCCGAGGCCTTTAAGGAGCCCATCTACATCGAGGGTAAATCGGATCCGGACGCGCCTGTGACCAAGATGGGCGAGGTCGAGGTTTCCCTGCAGTGGAATAGCGGCTACGGCGAGAACGTCATGTCGTTCGCCAACGACATCTACACTCCCGAGGGCGGCATGCACCTTGAGGGCTTCCGCACCGCGCTCACCCGCGTAATCAACGATTACGCGCGCAAGCAGAACCTGCTCAAGGAAAAAGACGCCAACCTGACCGGCGACGATGTGCGCGAGGGCCTTTCGGCCGTTATCTCGGTCAAGCTGCCCGATCCGCAGTTTGAGGGCCAGACCAAGGCAAAGCTCGGTAGCTCCTATATGCGCGCGCTCACGCTCAAGATCGTGACCGACGGCCTCGCCGATTACTTGGAGGAGCATCCCAAGCCCGCCCGCGAGATCGTCAAGAAGGCGCAACAGGCCTGCAAGGCGCGCAACGCCGCCCGCAAGGCGCGCGAGGCGACCCGCCGCAAGAGCCTGCTCGAGACGGCGTCCCTGCCCGGTAAGCTCGCTGACTGCTCGGTGCGCGATGCCGAGCTGACCGAGCTCTTCATCGTAGAGGGCGACTCGGCAGGCGGTTCGGCCAAGGATGGCCGTCGCCGAGACATCCAGGCGATTCTGCCCCTGCGCGGCAAGATTCTGAACGTCGAACGCGTTGGTGACCATCGCGCGTTCTCGAGCGACACCATCCAGTCGCTGATTACCGCGATCGGCTGCGGTGTCACGACGAGTGCCGGCGACGGCGGCGACTTCGATATCACCAAGGCGCGCTACCACAAGATCATCATCATGACCGATGCAGACGTCGACGGTGCGCATATCCGCATCCTGCTGCTGACGTTCTTCTACAAGTACATGCGTCCGCTGATCGATGCCGGCTACGTCTATGTTGCCTGTCCGCCCATCTTTGGCATCAAGGTGCGCAACAAGATCCACTACGTGTATCCCAACGGCCGCCAGCCCGAAGACGAGATCCTGCGCGACACCATCCAGGGTCTGGGACTGAACCCCGACGATAACGACGAGGACGGCAAGGCCAAGGACGGCAAGATCACCAAAAAGCGCAAGGGCTATACCGTCCAGCGCTACAAGGGCCTGGGCGAGATGGACCCCAAGCAGCTTGCCTCGACGACGATGGACCCCAAGACCCGCATTCTGCAGCGTGTGTCGATCGAGGACGCCGTGGTGGCAGACCGCGCCGTGCGCGAGCTGATGGGTTCCGAGGTCGGCTATCGCCGCGAGTACATCGAGAAGCACGCGCATGACGCACGCTTCCTAGACGCCTAGCTTTCCCAGGCACCCCATCTTGCCCTTCAGGATTTCGGGCGCCGCACGCAAGGCGTGCGCCCTCATCCTTCAGGGCAACCTGGGGCACCTGGAAAACCTAGGAGGGTTATCCGGCATTCCCGGTAATCCGTCTCCGTGGTAGGGAACTAATGGACCACGCAAACCATGAGGAGGTAACGTGGCAGACGATATCAACAATAACGAGGGCATGGGCGAGGCCGGCGACGCCGGCATGCCCGACGATCTGAGGCGCCTGCTTGCCCGTGCTGAGCAGGGCGAGGACGGCGATCCGGACGCCTATAACCCCGATGCCGATGATGACGAGGAAGAGGACGACGGTGAGCTCGAGGAGAGCTTTGGCGAAGTCGACCGTGGCGCCTCGGCCGGCGAGGATATCAATGGCGGCCAGCTCCAGATTTCGGAGTTCGGTCGCGAGATGAAGCAGTCGTTTATCGAGTATTCGATGTCGGTCATCACGGCGCGCGCCCTGCCGGACGTGCGCGACGGCCTAAAGCCGGTGCACCGCCGCATCCTGTACGCGATGAACGAGAGCGGCATCTACCCCAACCGTCCGCACAAGAAGTCCGCTTGGACGGTCGGCGAAGTTATCGGTAAGTACCATCCGCACGGTGACTTCGCGGTCTACGAGGCAATGGTTCGCCTGGCGCAGTGGTTCTCCATGCGCACGCCGCTCATCGACGGCCACGGCAACTTCGGCAACATCGACGGCGACGGCGCCGCTGCCATGCGTTACACCGAGAGCCGCCTGGCAAAGCCCGCCATGGAGCTGCTGCGTGACCTGCAGAAGGATACCGTCGACTGGCAGCCCAACTACGACGAATCGCTCGCCGAGCCCCAGGCGCTGCCTGCGCGCTTCCCCAACCTGCTGGTCAACGGCAGCCAGGGCATCGCCGTCGGCATGGCCACCAACATCGCCCCGCATAACCTCACCGAGGCGATCGAGGCCACCTGCTACCTGATCGACAACCCCGACGCCACCGTCGACGAGCTCATGCAGATCATGCCCGGTCCGGACTTCCCCACCGGCGCCATCATCATGGGCAGCGCCGGCATTAAGCAGAGCTACGAGACCGGCCGCGGCTCCATTACCGTGCGCGCCAAGGCCCACGTGGAGTCCACCAAGACCGGCCGCAGCCGCCTGGTCTTTACCGAGATCCCCTACATGGTCAACAAGGGCACCCTGCAGGAGAAGATCGCCCAGCTCGTCAACGACAAGCGCATCGAGGGCATCTCGGACATGCGCGATGAGTCCAACCAGAAGGGCATCCGCCTGGTCATCGAGCTCAAGAAGGGCGTCATTCCGCAGGTCGTGCTCAACAACCTGTACAAGTACACCTCGCTGCAGACGACCTTCGGCGCCAACAACCTGGCCCTCGTCAACGGCGTTCCCAAATGCCTGAGCTTGCGCGAGATGCTGCAGCACTACATCGATCACCAGGTCGACGTCGTCACCCGCCGCACCCGCTTCGACCTTAAGAAGGCCCAGGCCCGCGCGCATATCCTCGAGGGCTACCTGATGGCTCTCGACCATATCGACGAGGTCATCAGCATCATCCGTTCCTCGCAGACCGATTCCGAGGCCAGCAGCCGCCTGATCGAGCGCTTTGGCTTTACGCCCGAGCAGACCACGGCCATCCTCGAGATGAAGCTGCGCCGCCTGACCGGCCTGGAGCGCGACAAGATTCAGGAAGAGCTGGACGGCCTGCGCCGCGCCATCGCCTACTACGAGGACCTGCTGGCGCACGAGGAGAAGATTCTGGGCGTCATCAAGGAGGAGATGCGCGAGATCTCGAAGAAGTTCGGCGACAAGCGCCGCACCGAGATCAGTCAGGTTGAGAAGGACCTGGACGTCGAGGACCTCATCGCCGACGAGGACATGGTCGTGACCATCACCCACACCGGCTACGTTAAGCGTATCCCGGTGGCCGCCTATCGCGCCCAGAAGCGCGGCGGCAAGGGTGTGTCGGGCGTTAACCTCAAAGAGGATGATGTCATCGACGAGATGTTCATTGCGTCCACGCACGAGTACGTGCTGTTCTTCTCGAGCAAGGGCAAGGTCTATCGCCTGAAGGTGCACGAGCTGCCGGTGGGTACGCGCCAGGCGCGCGGTACCGCGATCGTCAACCTTCTGCCCTTCGAGGAGGGCGAGAAGATCGCGAGCGTCATCAGCTGCCGCGAGTTCCCTGCCGACGAGTATCTGATGTTTGCCACCAAGAGCGGCATGGTCAAGAAGACCGTGATGAGCGCATATGACCGCAGCCGTCGCGACGGCCTGATCGCTATCAACCTGCGTGACGACGACGCGCTGCTGAACGTGCGCCGCGTGCGCGAGGGCGACAAGATTATCCTGGCCACCACCGCGGGCAAGGCGATCATGTTCTCCGAGGAGCAGGTGCGCGCCACCGGCCGCGATACCAGCGGCGTTCGCGGTATCGGTATGAAGGACGGCGTGAGCGTTCTGGGCATGGAAGTCACTAACGGCAACGGCGATCTGTTCGTCATCACCGAGCGCGGCTACGGCAAGCGCACGCCGGTCGCGGACTACCCGGAGCAGAATCGCGGCGGCCAGGGCGTCTACACCATCCAAATGACCGAGCGTAAGGGCAACCTCGCGGCCATGAAGACGGTGGGCCCGCAGCACGAGTTGTTCATCGTGACGGAGGGCGCGACGGTCATTCGCGTCAAGACCGACGAGATCAGCCAGACCGGCCGCGCCACCCAGGGCGTCAAGATGATGACCGTCGACGACAACGACCGCATCTGCGCCGTAGCCCGCATGACGGCCGCCAAGGAGAAGCCCGAAGGCGAAGGCGCCGAGGCCGCAACCGACGCCGAAGAGGCCCCAGTCGACCTAGGCGACGGCAACGACATGCCAGAGGATCTCCTAGACGAGTAAGAGGCCCTAGCTGGTAGAAAATATCAGACCCCATATATCGGCGGTCGGCGCACCTGCGCGCCGACCGCTTTTTTGAAAACCTTGGGACCCCATGGTCGCCGGGCTGACGAGATGGTTTTGGTTTGTCGCGAGTTCCGCACGCAAAGAAGGCCACTTAATGTGGCCTTCGTCTTGCGCAGGACTGTCCGAGCAGCAAACCAAAACCATCTCGTCAGCCCGGCGACCACCCCTCCCAAAGATTTTCAAAAAAGTTGTTGACGTGCGCGTAACGACTCGTCTAATATATCCCTTGCGCGATGGACCTGTAGCTCAGTTGGTTAGAGCGTCCGGCTGATAACCGGGAGGTCACAAGTTCGAATCTTGTCAGGTCCACCACTTTCTTTCGCAATAAACACCCCAGCGAGAGCCGAGTCGCCGCTGGGGTGTTTATTACTGTCTCCGTGGGGGTTTAGCTCAGCTGGGAGAGCGCGGGCTTTGCAAGCCTGAGGTCAGGGGTTCGATCCCCCTAACCTCCACCATGATGGACCTGTAGCTCAGTTGGTTAGAGCGTCCGGCTGATAACCGGGAGGTCACAAGTTCGAATCTTGTCAGGTCCACCATCAAAACTGTGAAGAGCCTCGGGGCAATTGCCTCGGGGCTCTTTTCTTATCTACTGAAGGTAGACAAAAAAGCCCCGTCCCAAATTAACTACTTTGATTTTGTGTGCTGTGCGAAAGTTTGGGTAGTATAGCTATTCAATGCGGCGGGCTGCCGCGTGTTAACCGCTACGTACCGGAGGTGTTCCATGGTTCGTGTCGACATAGAGACCATCGTCATGGCCGCCGGTCCCGTGCCATCGCTTATCGTGCTTCGTGAGCGCAGCAGCAAATCGGACTCGCCCGCGCCGCTGCGTTCCCTTTCCATTCAGACTGGTTCGTTTGAAGCTGCTGCCATCAGCCGCGGCATCGATAGCGGCCGCGCCGAGCGCCCGATTACCCATGACCTGCTGCTCGATACCGTTGACGCCCTGGGTGCCAAACTCGAGCGCATCGAGATCGTTCGCGCCGAGCCGCCGGTGTTCTACGCGACGATCGTCGTACTGGTCGATGGCGAGGAGCGCAAGATCGACGCCCGCCCCAGTGACGCCATTGCCCTTGCCGTGCGCAGCAATGCCCCCATGTTTGTGGAGGACGACATCATGAATCGCCTGGGCACTGTTTCCACCCACGCCGAGGATGTCGACGACGAGCAGGAGTTCGAGAAGTTCGACGAGTTCGTCCATACGCTCTCCCCCGATGACTTCTAAATGCGGGGCGGCCAGGCTGCGGAGCGTTCGCTGATGGCCGGCGGTATGTCGGCCGAGGCGGCTGCGATCGCCCGCGAGGCCCAGATGCGCTCGGAGGCTTCTGAGGCGGCTCGCATTGCCTATGTGACGCAGGCCCGCACGCTTCGCGAACGCCGCGGCTCGTTTATCAAGATGGTTGTCATCTCCGCCCTTGTCGCGGCAATCTGCTCGCGCCTTCGTGGTACAGTGGGTGCGCTTGGGTTTTCGATCTCTACGGGCCTCGTGATCTGGGGCGTGGTCGACGCGGTAATGCTGACCAGTCAGATCAAGGTGCTCGACAAGCGCGCGATGGATATGATGCGCGCCCGCGACGCTGCCGCCAAGATCGCCGCCGAGGCGCAAGAACTGTAACGACGCCAGACTCGATGGGAAGGTCTAAAGATGGCACAGGATATGCAGGACGCCGGTAACGTCTCCGCCGAGCTCGACGCCATGGTGTGTGACCTGATCGGTGCGTTCTTGGACGACCTTGCCGCCGGCGAGAATCCGGGCGTAGTTGTGGCGATCGAGGACGCTGCTTCCAACCGATATCTGGCGGCGCTCGACGAGGACGGCGAAGAGGCGTGCCTCGAGGCGGCCACCAACTTTATCTCCGAGCACAAGATGGGTCTTAAGGACGAGGGCCTGGGCCGCATCGCCCGTTATGCCATCGGCTACACCGGCTGCGTCGAAATTGACGGCGGCTATCACGATGCTCTGCTCGTGAGCTTCTTCGAAACCACGCTCGAGAGCGGTTTTTCGGCATACGTGCTGTATGAGGGCATGGGCGCCGGCGATGGTTTTATGTGGAGCGACCCTGAACCTGCAGGTGAGGAAACCCCTCTTATCTAAAATCGCTAAAATAAACGAGTTTTCGGTAAAAGGCTCAATATTCCCGCTGAGCGTTGTATCGCTGGGCGGGCCGCATACGCGTGCCGTTTGTATATGGATAGAAGATAGGGGAACTACATGCGCGTAGACAATCTGAGGAACATCGCCATCATCGCCCACGTCGACCACGGCAAGACGACGATGGTCGACAAGCTCCTGCGTGCCACGGACGCCTTCCGTGCCAACCAGCAGGTCGAGGACCGCGTCCTGGACTCTAACGACCAGGAGCGCGAGCGCGGCATTACGATTCTCGCCAAGAACATCTCTATCGAGTACAAGGACGTTAAGATCAACGTCATCGACACCCCGGGCCACGCCGACTTCGGCGGCGAGGTCGAGCGCGTGCTGCGTATGGCCGACGGCGCCCTGTTGCTGGTCGACGCTTTTGAGGGTCCCATGCCCCAGACCCGCTTCGTGCTGCGTCACGCTATCGATACCGGCCTTAAGATCATGATCGTTATCAACAAGATCGACCGTCCGGGTGCCAACCCCGAGAAGGCCTACAACGACTGCCTGGACCTTATGGCCGACCTGGGCGCTACCGACGACCAGCTTGAGTTTGCCATGGAGCATGTCATCTACGCCAGCGGCGTCAACGGCTTTGCCCGTCATGATCCCGAGGACGGCAACATGGACATGTACCCGCTGCTCGACATGATCATCGACGACATGCCCGCACCCGAGGTTGACGAGACCGCTCCGCTGGCCATGCAGTGCGTGACCATCGATCACTCCAACTTCGTCGGCCGTATCGGCATCGGCCGCGTGTACTCCGGCACCATCCACCAGGGCGACCAGATCTTGGTCGTCAAGAACGACGGCTCCAGCGCCACCGCTACCGTCAAGCAACTCTTTACCTTCGACTACCTGGGCCGTACCGAGTGCCAGGAAGTCGGCGCCGGCGACATTGCCGCCGTTGTGGGCATCGACCGCACCGATATCGGCGATGTCTACACCGACCCCGAGAATCCCGTCGAGCTCGAGCCCATCGAGATCGACCCGCCGACCCTGTCCATCGTCTTTGAGGCTTCGACCTCCCCGCTCGTCGGCCGCGACGGCGATATCGTTGGCGCCCGTCAGCTCAAGGAGCGCCTGTTCAACGAGGCCGAGAACAACGTGACCATGAAGATCGAGGAGCTCGAGGACAAGAGCGGCGTCGAGGTCTCGGGCCGCGGCATTCTGCACCTGTCCGTTCTGATGGAGTCCATGCGTCGCGAGGGCTTTGAGTTCCAGGTTGGCCGTCCCCGCGTTCTGTTTAAGAAGGACGAGAACGGCAACAAGATGGAGCCCGTCGAGCAGGCCGTCGTCGAGTGCCCGGACGAGTACTCGGGCAAGGTCGTTGAGGTCTTCGGTACCTCCGGCGGCATCATGACGAGCATGGATACCTCGGGCATCGTGACGCACCTTGAGTTTAAGATCCCGACGCGTGGCATCATGGGCCTTAAGAACCGCATCATGAACGTCACCCACGGCGAGGGCGTGTTCTACCACACCTTCCTGGAGTATGGCCCCTACGCCGGCGAGATCGGCAACCGCCAGAACGGCGCCATGATCTCCATGACCACCGAGAAGGCCGTTGCCTACGCCCTGGGTACGCTGCAGGAGCGCGGTCAGCTGTTTGTTGAGCCGGGTACCGAGTGCTACGAGGGCATGATCGTGGGCGAGCGCAGCAAGGCCGGCGACATGGTCGTCAACATCGCCCGCACCAAGAACCTGGGTAACCAGCGTTCCTCGACCTCCGACATCTCCGTGCAGCTGGTGCCGCCTCGCACCTTCTCTCTGGAGGAGGCGCTGGAGTACATCGCCGACGACGAGCTGGTGGAGATTACTCCCAAGAACATCCGCCTGCGCAAGCGTCTGCTCAACGCCACCGACCGCAAGAAGGCTGCTGTCCGCGCCGGTCAGGTCAACAAATAAGCGCTGGGCTTTATAGCGTCTAACAAGAAAGGGCGTCGACCGCAATGGTCGGCGCCCTTTTTGGTGCAAGGGGGACAGGTTCGCCTACACCACGGTGGGGGCGGCTATCCCCTCCGATCGGCTTTCTGGTCAAAGGTAAGTTGTTTAAATATATACATAATTTCACTGAATATAGCCGGTATGATACAAAACTGTTAACAGGTAAATATCAACTGGTATTAAATTAAAAGACCTCTTTACCTGCGGTTTACATGACTGGTATCTATATTGTATGTTATGCATTGTGGCATAGACGAACCGTCTTAGAAGTTGCTCCCCAGTGGGTTCTTGCAATGCGCTAGGTAGGTTCTCGTTGATGTTGGGGTTTGTGTTCGGTCCGACGATTCGCCGTATTCCACAACGTGTTGTAGGAATTAGGGGACAACTATGGACGCACACCGCTCACGGTCGCTGGGTATGGCGGCCCTGATCTTCATTTTGATTAGCCTCACCGCCGCAGTTTTTCACGGTGCAGCCCCCGTGCGCGCCGAGGATGCGACGACGCCGACGCCGATTGTGATCAACGGCGATACGGTAACGGTTGAGGTCAAGCTGTATACCGATGAGAACCATAATAAGCCTTTGGGTGATACTGCCGTAACGTCTACTTCGAAGCTCTACGGAGCTTTCTCGGCACGGTTCATAAGTGATAAGGCGCCTACGCCTCGGAACTACATCGCTGTCTACGAGCTCCCCGATACCATAGTCGTTGACAAAAACGCCGGTGGCGACCTCATGGAGGGTCCGGAGGCTACTGCCGAAAAGGCTGGTACGTGGGAGATCAAGGACAATAAGGTCATTTTTACGTTTGACAAGAGCTGGCTCGACAAAAACCCTGCGGAAATTTTTGTCGGAGCCAATTTTTCATTTGAGTTAGCAAATAAGAACGCTGGCTCGGGCAGCAGTACACCTATCAAGTTCCCCGGTGCGGGATCAATCAATATTCCAACTACGGATGGCGCCGTCAAAGGGGAGAAATCAGGAGCCTTCTCCCAGGGCGCCGATGGCGTGGCCAAAGTTACGTGGACCGTCAAGCTTACCGTCGAATCGTATGCAACGAATGTCAAGTTGACCGATACGCTGGGCGCTAACTTCGACTTTGTGGACGGCAGCTTCACGCTCGATGGCAAGAAGCTCGGTCCGCAGCCGACGGTCGACGGTCAGACTGTGACCATCGACAATCTGGGCAACCTTTCCCAGGGGAAGCACACGATTACGTATGAGACGGTGCTGAAGAGCGGTGTTTCCGCGGGTAACGGCGAGTTTGTCGACGAGCAGGACGCATCCAAGAACACGGCAACGTGGGAGTGGGGCAGCTCGAGCGATCGCCAAAACGGCTCTGTGACTGTTGCTCCCAGCAAGTTTCGCTATGACATGATCAAGAAGTCTGACGGTTCGGGCTCGCCCTCCGATATCTCGTGGACTGTCGCACTCAATCAAGGCGAACTCAAAGTTGATATGAGCGGCTATATGTTCACTGACCGTCTGGATGATAAGCAAACGTATACAGGGGGCTACACGGTTTACAAGGGCAGCTCCGGGTCGGAGGTTCTTGCGACCGGCGCGCTCGATCCGTCGCAGAACTCGTTTTCTTACACGTTCCCGACCGACCTTGCCGACAAGCGCGCCACCTATCGTATCGTCTATCACACCAAGATGAACGACACGAGCTCGTACGACACCGTGCGCAATAACGCGACCATCGAGCGCGAGGGTTCCGTTTCCGGCGCCAGCGAAGGTCAGTTCACGCCGCAGCTGGTCGGTACGCCGATCACTAAGAGGCTCGTGAGCTCCGATGAAGCCGCGACGACGGGTAGAGCGACGTGGGAGACGCGTGTCGCGCTTAAGGCTATTGTCAATGCGGCCAATCCTGGTTTGGTGACGGTGAAGGATACGTTTCAGTCGGCGTGGAAGCAAGAACTTGGTGTTGATGTCAAGTCAATAAAGATCAAGATCGGTGAAACCGATCTGTCTCCAGATGTCGATTGGAAGCTAACTAAAAATGAACTTGTAGATACTCAGGCTAATAAGGTCGTATCGGAGAATGGTAACAAAAGAAACTTCGACCTTGATATCTATGTTAACGACAAGGTGAAGGCCGCCCTCAAGAGCGAGGACTACGCCGTCATCACCTATACCACCACGTCCGAAGCACTATCGGGCTGGTACTCGAACTTCGCATCGGTTACGGTGCCGGGGCAGAACGGTGGTTGGCCGTACTACACCGATAGTCCAATGTATGTTGTCAACAAGGAAACGACGCCCGCGGTCGAGAAGCCGAAAGCTGAGGCGAAGGTGTCTTGGAAGGAGGGCTTCGAATGGAGCGCCGTCGACGGCTCGGACGAGAAGGGCGCATGGATTGTTGAGTGGACGGTGTACGCGAACCGTAACAAGAGCGACGCCGGAGAATATTATGGAGCCGGAAAACTCTACGGTAAATCGCTGAATATCGTTGACAGCCTTCCGGACGGCATGAGCTATGTTGCGGGTTCCGCCACGTACACGCTCGTGCAAAACCCCTACGATCAGCATACGGGGCTTCATCGCGGAAGCGAGGCCAAGGAGGTCGTTACGGGTCAGACGCTTGCCGCCGGCAACGTTAGCGGCAGGGGCAACACGGTCACTTTCTCCATCCCCACGACTAAGCTTGGAAGCTATGCCGGCTACGCGAAACTCACATACAAAACGGCGGTCAAGCGCGACGAACTCGATGTTTCTAAGAATGAGGTGATGTTTACCAACTCCGCATGCGCTAAGTCGGGAGATAAAGAGTTCGACTTCGGTAGCGGTGCCGTCACCATCAAGAACAACGTCATCAAAAAGACCGGTGAGCAGGTCAGTAGTAGCAATCGAATAAAGTACACCATTCTTGTTAACGAATCTGCTGTTGCCCTTAAGAGTGGCACTGACTTCCTTGAGCTCGTCGATACCATGGATGCCAAGTGCACGCTGGTGCCGTCGACGCTTAAGGTCTATGAGCGGGTGAATGGCGCCTGGTCACCGCTGACTGATAAGGACTATTCGTCGAAGATGGAGCAAGTCAATGATGAATCTGGCTCGCGTACGAAGTTGACTCTTGAGGTGCCCGACGAGAAATACCTCAAGGTCGAGTACGAGGTTATCCCGACCGGAAACCCCGGTGAAGAGGTGTCTCTTTCCAATACCGCCAAGCTTACGGGTGTGACGGAAGGCACAGCGATTGACGAGCGAATATGGACCATCCAGAACGCTTCCGCTAGTGCGGGTGGCAATGGTTACGGCATCACGATGACCAAGTACGACGCCCAGCAGGTCGGTGCTACGCTCAAAGGGGCGGAGTTCATGCTCTACAGCGTGGATATGGGTGGGGAGAGCACCAGAGCGTTGTTTGCCACCGCTGAGACCGATGCCAACGGCAAGATATCGTTCGGCACGAGCGACAAGGCGATGAACAGCTGCGTGCTCTACCAGCTCGTGGAGACCAGGGCGCCTGTTGGCTATGCCAAGGCCGATCCCACGTGGATCATGCTCAAGGGCAGCGCGAGTGACGAGGATTATCGAACTGCGCTAGCTAAGGCAAAGACCATCGCCGGCGGTGCGGAGATCATAGGCGATGACAAAAAGGACGAGATTTGGGTCTATGACAATCGTCTAAAGGGAACTGTAACAATTCGGGCTAAGAAAGTGCTTGAAGGGGGCACATTCAAGAAGGGGCAGTTCTCGTTCGCGCTCAAGGACGCCGATGGCAAGGTGCTCCAGACGGTGACCAATGACGCCAAGGGCAACGTCTCCTTCAATGTCGATTACAACAAGGCCGGTACCTACACTTACGCCATCTCTGAGGTCGTCCCCGAGGGCGCCGAGAACAACGTCAAGGACCACATCGCCTACGACACAGTCGGGCACGATGTTACGGTTAACGTGACTATCGACAATGAGCATGAGCAGCTCGACACCGTCGTCACGTATGACAATGGCTCCCGGGAGCCGCCGACTTTTACCAACAGGTACTCGACCACGCTTCCTGAGGCGGGCGGTGCTGGCTTGACTATGACGTATCTGGCCGGCGCTTCGATGCTGTGTTTTGCTGCGACATGGATGCATGCTCGTCGCCATCGCGATCAAGGTCGAGGTGGTAGCCGTGAGTAGGCTTTGGCGCCGCTTGGTGGCTGCCGCGACGATAATCATGGCCGCTATTCTGTCTTTCGCGATTGCCCCTGGGACGGCTCATGCTGCCGATACCGGTGCCATTACGGTGGACGGTACGGTTGCGACGCGGTATGACGCGTACCAGCTCTTTTCGGCGACCGTTGTCGACGACGCCGATACTGACCAAAAAATTGCAACTGACGTAACGTGGGCGAATGATGCCGTTCGCCAGGCCGTTCTTCCGGTGCTTCATGATGCGGGGCTTGATAGCTCGGCATCGACGGCGCAAGCGGCTGCCGAATGGATGAATGCTGACGGGCATATGACGACCGCGCTGACGGCAAAACTTGCCCGCGCAATTGTCGAAGCAGGCGCCGCCTCCGTGGCCCTTAACGCGGGCACGACGGCCGAGCTGCCCTGCGGCTACTGGCTCATCGTCGCCGACGACGACGCCATCTCCCAAAACGAGGCCGGCACCGCGCCGATCATGGCCCTGGTCGGCGGCAGCGCCGTCACCGTCAAGCCAAAGGCGGTGACCCCCAAGGTCGCCAAGCATGTGCTGGAGGACAGCGCCGCCGCATGGCAGAAGGCCGCCGACGCCACGGTCGGCGACGACCTGTACTGGCGCCTCTCGGCCACGGTCCCGGCGGGGCTCGCTGCCTACGACACCTACGCGGTGCAGTTCGTCGACACCGTGAGCGCGGGACTCGACCCCTCCAAGGTGGCCGCGAGCGTGCGCGTGTACGTGGCGGCGGGCGCGTACGGCGGCTTCGACGCCGTCACATGTGAGGGCGGTAACGCCAACTCGACGCCGGCTAAAGGGTGGACGGACATTACTTCACAGTGCAGGGTCTCGGTCGAGGGCAATGCCTTCACCGTGCGCACCAGCGACCTGGTCGCCGCGCTTGGCGGGGCCGACGCCTTCGCCGCGGGCGCCCGCGTGGTTGCTGTTTACAATGCGCCGTTGGGGGCCAACTGCAATCGGGGCGCCACCAAGGGCAACCCCAACGAGGTCTACCTGCGCTACCCGCGCTCTCCCCTTGCCGACCAGTCCGGCGACGCCGGCTTCACCCGCACGCCGAGCGATGACGCGTGCGCCTACACCTGGGGACTCAGTCTGATCAAGCGCTCAAGCGCAGACGATAAACCGCTCGCGGGCGCCAAGCTGCGCATCATCGATGACCGCGGGCGCATTCTAACGACTGACGGCTCGTGGTCGACGGATGCCACCGCGCACGTCACCACGGGCGCGGACGGCCACGTGGAATTGACCGGTGTGGACGCGGGTGTCTACACCGTCGAAGAGGCCGCGGCTCCCAAGGGATACGCCGCCTTTGAAGGCAAACGTACGGTGACGGTTACGGCCGAGGGCCTGGACGTTAAACAGGTGACGGCCGCGAAGCCCAAGGTGACCGTGTCGGCCGAAAGCCCTCTGCGGGTTGATACCGCCGATGCCGGGACGGGTTCGATTGAGCTGTCGGTGCTCAACATCCCAAGCAAAGAAGCAAGTCGAGGCTTTATGCCCTCGACGGGAGATAGAGCGTTGGTGCTGGTGGCGGCTTTGGCTGCCATCGGAGTGGCGGCTATTGTTGTCGCGCTCGTCATCAAGCGGGGAGGAGGTCGCCGTGAAAAATAATTGCCCCCTTGCTCAATGGCGTACTGCCTCCGTAGCGAGTGACGCGCAGGCCTACCGACCTGATGATCATTGGTTTTAAAAAAGTTACTAGAGAACCCTCCAAGAAAAGCGGGGCACCCGGTCGAATGTGACCGAGTGCCCCGCCTCGTTTGTTGGTGTAAAGTAACCTGACCCCTTTGCACCACCACAAAGGTGCCTGGCCCCTTTGTGGTGATCGGCTGCTAGGCGGTGGGGAGTTCTGGCGTGTTAGCCGGCTGCTGCGGCTTGAGGTGGGCGTTGCGCCAGATGATCTGGATGATGTAGCCGAGCATAAAGACAAAGGCTACGCCGCTGATGAAGCCGCCTACGAGGGGAAGCCCCGTGAGGGCGCCTGCGATTACACCACCCACGGCTGCCATGGCGTAGCGGTTCTGGCTGTGTCCGACCATGCGCGCGATCGCGCACCCTGCAAAGGCACTCGACACCAGCGCGATGCCGATGACACCGCACATGAGGGCTCCGGCAAGCGGCAGGCCAGCGATTGAGATAATCAGCAGCAGGACGGCGGGGACGATAGCGACCGTGCCCAGAAGACCGCTCACCCACAGGGGCGTGGGGCGCTGGTGGAGCATTCCGGCGGCGCTGGCGGTCGCGCGCGGAAAGACGAGCTCGAGCAGCAGAGCGATGAAGCAGGTCGAGAGCGCCACGGCGACGATGCCGCCGATGACATCGTTAACGGTGGAAGAATCCTCGTTCTCGGTGCGGTCGATCTTGAGCGCGCCGACCTCGGCTCCCGCGGCGCGCTCGGGGTCCTCGGAAACATGGGCGTTCACGGTGCCGGTGATGTGGGCGTTCTTGCCCAGGATGAGCTTGTCGGCCCAGACCTCGACATCGCCCTCGACGGTGCCATCGATGGTCACCGTATCGCCCGCGAGCGCTGCCGACTTGGTAGAGCCGCGCAGGGCAACCGTCTCGCCTATCGCATAGAAGCAGTTGGCGGTGCTGTCGGAATTGAGCACGACATGCTGACCGACGACCGTGACGCTGCCATCAACCGTAGTCTTGGCAATGTCGATGGTGCGCGCCGCAAGACGAACGGCGCCGCCCACCGTGCAGTCGCGGATCGAGAGGGTATCGCCCGCAGCGATGATATCGCGGTCGATGGAGGTATCGTCCAGGTTGAGGCTCTGACCTGCCCAGTACAGGTCACCTTCGACGCCGGACGGAGTGACGTCATTGTCGGTCGCAAGTACGTTGCCTGCGGTGTCCGTGCCGGCAAGAGCCGTAGCGGGAAGTGCGGTGAGCGCCAGAGCGATGAGCGCGAATAGGATGGTGATGCGGCCCCACGCTTTACGGCGTTGGGTCGACGGGAATTGATTGTGGGGCATAGTGAATCCTTCGTCAGATGCTCGATATGCACCTAACAGGGTACCCAACGCGTGGGCGCTCTAAAAGAACCTCTCGGTTGCATTTCGAAGGATGAGCCCGCGCAATCTACTTTTTGTGGTGCAAAAAGCGCGCGATGTCCTCTTCGGTGGGGCTTTTGATGTCAAAACGCAGTGACAGCCAGCGCAGCCCCATGGTTACCGCAACGCATACGATCAACGCGGTGATGTTGCTGACGACGCCGCTCATGACAAGGCATACATAGCTCGCCGAGCCGGCGATGGCTGCGATGGCATAGAAGTTGGTGCGCTGGAAAATGCCCGGTACCACGCCCATAAAACTGTCGCGCAGCATGCCGCCGCCCACCGCGGTGAAAAAGCCCATCATGATGCACACCGCCGGCGCAAAGCCGTAGACCAGTGCCTTGTCTGCTCCGGTGGCGGCGTAGATGCCGACTGAGATGATGTCGAGCAGGGGAATGAGTTTTTCGGGCTTGTCGACGATTGCCGGGAAAATGTAGATGATGGCTGCCGTGGCAATGGAAAGCGGGAGCGCCATCGGCTGGTTGAGGATGTAGACGTTGCCCACCTGCAGCGTCATGTCGCGCAAGAGACCGCCGCCCAGACCGCAGACCACGGCGAGCGCGACCGCGCCCACCAAGTCGAGCTTGTGCTCGCGCGCGACCAGCACGCCTGAGATCGATGCCGCGACAACAGCGAACATCTCGAGCCAAAACGGAATAGCGACCATGGCATCCGTGGCGTGTGAGGTAACGGTCATAGCGGCGACGACGGGCAAGATGGGGTCCTTTTGGTTGCGGGTTTAGACAATGCCCGTACATAGTACATGGTTGGCGGGCGTGGTGACCCTATTGCTCGGTAAACGGTCGGGACTGGGTGGGGGCGTAGGCACCAAACATGTACATCAGCCTTCAAAGATGTCGAAAAGTGTCGGTTTTGGAGGGTGACGTACATGTTTGAGATTCAAGGTGAAATCGAAAGCAATGGGGGCGTGGCTGAATAGGAGGGATGTCCAAATTTTGAGCGGAGCTCAAAATTTATTCGGTCGGCTTGCACCGACCGCACTGCGCTAAAAACGCGCCAGTGGCGCGTTTTCTTTACGCTCCGCGCCCTGGCGGGTTCGAATCCCTCCTCCTCCGCAGTATTTGCTTGTAAGGGACTCTAAACAAAAAAGCCCCCATTTTCGGGAGCTTTCTCAACCAAAATGGCGGAGGAGGAGGGATTCGAACCCTCGTGACCTTATACAGGCCAAACGGTTTTCGAGACCGCCGCATTCAACCACTCTGCCACCCCTCCGCGTGGGGTAAAAACAAAGCAGGCTCGAAGGCCTGCTTTGGAATTAACTGGCGGAGAGTCAGGGATTTGAACCCTGGAGACGCTTTTGACGCCTACACGATTTCCAATCGTGCTCCTTCGGCCACTCGGACAACTCTCCGTTAAATGCGAAAGTCAGTATACACGAGGAATCGCAAAGTGCAAACAGAAAAGTTGGCATTTTTTAAAACGCTTGGCCGTGCTTGGCGCTGCGGTGGGGCTTGAGGTGCCAAAAAACGGCTTCCGACCAGCGTGGTTGATCAACTCAATTGTTCAAAAAAGGGTATTCATAAGCGACTCGGCAATGAATTTAAAAATCTTTGGGTGGTGCTGTGGGCCACTGGTATGCATTTTGCGACCACAGCCTTGTGCCCGTTGACCTGCGGCTTGGCTCTGCTTGTCCCCACGGCACCGTATCTTGTCAACAGATCCGTCAAGCTTTTGGTCAGCATTTGGTTGGAATGCGCATGAAACGTCGTGTGAGTATGGGCATATGTGGAGGTCATGAGGTTGTAGCTGCATATTCTTGCAGCCTAGGAGGTTGAAAGATATTATTACCAAGTCTTTTCCTGCTTCAGGCGCACCTTCACGACCTGAAGCCACATTTGCCCAGAGGAGGTGACAATATGAAGGCTTATGAACTGCTGTTCTTTGTTGACCCGTCGCTCGACCCCGAGACTCGTCTCGCTGTTATGAAGCGTATCGATACCACGATCGCTGAGGGCGCTGGCAAGGTCGACTCCGTTGACGAGTGGGGCAAGCGCAAGCTCGCCTACGAGATCAACGACCTCACCGATGGTGACTACACCCTCATCAACTTCCACGCAGATCCTACCCAGATCGCCGAGCTTGATCGCGTCCTGCGCATCACCGACGCTGTGGTCCGCCACATGATCGTCCGTCGCGACGACCAGGAGTAAGACTGTCGTTTTGGACTGGGCTTGTGCCCCAAGAGGAAGTAGTGAGTTATGAGCATCAATCGAGTGAACATCACCGGTAACCTCACCCGCGATCCCGAGCTGCGCGCCACCGCCGGCGGAACCCAGGTTCTGTCCTTTGGCGTCGCCGTGAACGATCGTCGCCGCAACGCGCAGACTGGCGAGTGGGAGGACTATCCCAACTTTGTCGACTGCACCATGTTCGGTACCCGCGCCGAGGCCGTGAGCCGTTTCCTGGCAAAGGGAAACAAGGTCGCGATCGAGGGCAAGCTGCGCTACAGCTCTTGGGAGCGCGACGGCCAGCGCCGGAGCAAGCTTGAGGTCATCGTCGATGAGATCGAGTTTATGAGCTCCCGTGGTGGCCAGGGTGGCTACGATCAGGGTGGTTACGCCCCCGCAGCTCCCGCGCCCGCAGCACGTCCTGCCGCACCGGTGGCTACGCCGCCCGCGGTCGACGTCTACGATGAGGACATCCCGTTCTAAGGGTTGTTCACCTATTTTTGAGTGAGAGGCTGCTTCGGTTCGCCGAAGTTGCCAAATGAAAGGTATTTTGACATGGCTAATGATTTTTCTGCACGTCAGCCGCGTCGTAAGTACTGCCAGTTCTGCAAGGAGAACACTGAGTTCATCGACTATAAGGACACTCAGCTTCTCCGTAAGTACATGACCGATCGTGGCAAGATCAAGCCCCGTCGCGTCACTGGCGCTTGCACGCAGCATCAGCATGACATCGCCAACGCCATCAAGCGCGCCCGCGAGATGGCTCTCCTGCCGTACACCGTCCCCGTGGTTTCCTCTCGTGGCAACCGCGACCGCGGCTAAGAAGGGAGACGCATCATGAAGGTTATTCTTCTCGATGAGATCAAGGGCAAGGGCGGCGAGGGTGACGTCGTAGAGGTCGCTCAGGGTTACGCTGAGAACTTCCTGTTCCCCAAGAAGCTCGCTGTTGCCGCCACCAAGGGCAACCTCAAGCAGCTTGACGAGCGTCGCAACAACATCGCCAAGCGCGAGGCCGTCCGTCTGGCTACCGCCAACGAGACCAAGGCTGCCTTCGAGGGCAAGACGGTCACCGTTGACGTCAAGGTCGGCGACGAGGGCATCCTCTTTGGCTCCGTTACCGCCGCTATGATCGCTGACGCCATCAAGGCTCAGCTCGGTATGGACATCGACCGCAAGCGCGTCGAGCTCGGTAAGCCCATCAAGGTTGCCGGTGCCCACACCGTTGCCATCTCGCTGTACCGCGAGATCAAGGCCGAGGTTGTCGTTCTCGTCGGCGTTACCGCCGAGGAGCTCGCTGCCGAGGCTGAGGTCGAGGAGGCCGCTGAGGTCGCCGAGGCCGAGACCGCCGAGGTCGAGACTGAGGCTGCTGCCGAGTAGCATTTGCTGCAACGCAACAATCTTGTTCTAAGAAGGGCGCTCTGGGAAACCAGGGCGCCCTTTTGTTTTTTGCGCTGAGTGAGTTTCATGGTGAACGTTGCGTCGAAGTCCTATATACAGGACCGTTCATCCGTTTGGTTCGGTGATGATTGGCGGCGCGCGGCGCGTTTTGGGACCGTGGCTGATACTATGGATGCTCGCAAGCGATATGAATGAGGATGCTCATGGCATATGACGATAGGGAGACCGGGCTGACGGTTGAGGACCGCGGCTCCAAGTTGGGTCTTCCCCAAAACCAAGATGCAGAGGCCAATGTACTGGCCGCTATGCTGCTATCGCCCGAGGTGGTCGAAGAGGCCCAGGTCGAGCTGCAGCCCGATGACTTCTACCGGCCCATTCATAAGACCATCTATACCGCGATGGTCGATATGTACAACAGCCGCATTCCCATCGACTCCATCTCGCTGATCGATTACCTGCGAAGCATCAACAAGCTTGATGCCGTGGGCGGCGAGGCCTACATTTTGGAGTTGATGGGTCAGACCCTGTCGCTCGTCAACTGGCAGCACCATGCCGCTATCGTTCGCCGCGATTCGATGCTGCGTGAGCTGATCGGCGCCACCAACGAGATCAACGCGCTGGCCTATAACGCTCCCACCGATACCAAAGAGGTCGTGGAGCTGGCCGAGAGCAAGTTGCTCAAGGTCACGGCGCGCGAGGTCAAGTCGAGCTACAAGACGCTGACCGAGTTTATGGTCGAGGCCTATAACGAGGCCGAGGAAGTGTGCCAGGCAGGCGGCCAGGCTGCGGGCGTGCCCACGGGCTTCCCGTCGCTCGACCGCATGCTCATGGGTTTTCGCGAGGGCCAGCTCATCATCATCGGCGCCCGCCCTGCTGTGGGTAAGACGTCGTTCGCCCTGAATCTGGCGCTCAACGCTGCCGCTGCCGGTTATACCGTCGGCTTCTTCTCGCTGGAGATGTCGGGCAAGGAAATTGCCCAGCGTCTGATTTGCGCCTACGCCATGATCTCGATCAGTGACTTCCGCATGGGCCGCATTAGCCCCGAGCAGTGGGCAAATATCAACGAGGCCACGCAGACCTTGTCCAAGCTCGATATTCTGATTGACGATACGCCCGGCACCACAGTGACCGAGATTCGCGCCAAGAGCCGCCGCATGCTCCACAACAAGGAGAAAGCTATCATCATCCTGGACTACCTGCAGCTGGTGAGTCCTCCGCCGGGACGCCGCTCCGAGAGCCGTACCGTCGAGGTCTCCGAGATGTCGCGTGGTCTGAAGATCATGGCCAAGGAGCTCAAGATCCCGCTCATCGCGCTGTCGCAGCTCTCGCGTCAGGTCGAATCCCGTACCGGCAAGCGCCCGCAGCTTTCCGACCTTCGTGAATCGGGCTCCATCGAGCAGGACGCCGATATCGTTATGTTCTTGGACCGCTCCGCCGACGAGGCCGAAGCCTCGCGCGACGATCGACCCGACGAGGGCGTTACGCGTATTGTCGTGGCCAAGAACCGTTCGGGCCCGATCGGCGACGTCGACCTGATGTTCCTGCCGGCATCCACGAAGTTCTATGAGCTTGATGGGGCACATGCCGAGGAGTAGGACAGGCACCCGTTGCACGGGTATACTGGGAATGTTTTGTGCTTCTGCGTGCCGGCGTGGCGCGTAGACAGTCCATGAATGTAAGGAGTAAACATGCCGTCAACCGTTTTGGTCGGTGCCCAGTGGGGCGATGAGGGCAAGGGTAAGATTTGCGACCTGGTCGCCGGCGACTTCGATGCCGTCGTGCGCTACTCGGGCGGCAACAACGCCGGTCACACCATCGTCGTCAACGGCAAGAAGTACGGCCTGCACCAGGTGCCCTCCGGCATCATGTATTCCGACCACGTGTCGGTGATCGGTAACGGCTGCGTCGTCAACCCCAAGGTTGTCCTTGAGGAGATCGACATGTTCGAGGCCGACGGCATCACCACCAAGAACCTCAAGATCAGTGGCAACGCGCATGTCATCATGCCGTACCACATCGATCTGGATGGCGCCTTTGAGCAGAAGCTCGGCAAGAAGAACATCGGTACCACCAAGCGCGGCATTGGTCCGTGCTATCAGGACAAGATGGCCCGCATTGGCCTGCGCATGCAGGACATGCTGGACGAGACGCTGTTCCGCGACAAGCTGGAGACCGCTCTCGCCCGCGTGAACCCCGAGCTCGAGCTCATCTACAACCTGCCCACCTACACCGTGGACCAGATTTGCGACGAGTACCTGCCGATGGCCGAGCGCCTGCGCCCCTACATCACCGAGACGAGCCTGCTGCTCAACAACATGATCGATGAGGGCAAGAACCTGCTGTTTGAGGGCGCCCAGGCGACGCTACTCGACATCGACCACGGCACCTATCCGTACGTGACGTCTTCCAACTGCACCGCCGGCGGCGCCATCACCGGCTCCGGCGTGGGCATGAAGAACGTCGACCGCGTGCTGGGCGTCATGAAGGCCTATATCACCCGCGTCGGTTCGGGCCCCATGCCCACCGAGCTTTCCTATGAGTCCGAGGCTGGCCACACGCTGACCGAGGAGGGCTATGAGTACGGCGTGACCACCGGTCGCCGTCGTCGTTGCGGCTGGTTTGACGGCCCTATCGCCAACTATGCCTCGCGCGTCAACGGCCTCACCGACATCGCCGTGACCAAGCTCGACGTGCTTTCGGCCTTCGACACCATCAAGGTGTGCGTGGCCTACGACGTCGATGGCGAGCGCTACACCAGCGTGCCCGAGCATCAGGTGCGCTTTGAGCATGCCAAGCCCATCTACGAGGAGCTCCCTGGCTGGAAGTGCGATATCACCGGTTGCCGCAGCTTTGACGAGCTGCCGCAGGAGGCTCAGGACTATGTGGCGTTTATCGAGGATCTGGCACACACCCGCGTGACGTTTATTGGCGTTGGCGCTGGTCGCGAGCAGATCATCAACCGATTCTGGAAGTAATCGGGACTATTTGGTTATTGCGATATACCCCTTTGCAGCCCGGACGGGCGGCCGAGGGGTATATTTGCTTGCAAAGGGCTCGCGTGGAGCGGGCCGTTAATCCATAGAGGAGGCACCCTTGAAGGCGGACACTCAAACCATCGACATCCTGTTGTTGGGCAGCGGCGGCCGTGAGCATGCTTTGGCAGCTAAGCTCGCAGCATCACCGCGCGCCGGCAAGCTCTACATCGCGCCGGGCAACGGCGGCACCGCGAGCTGTGGCGAGAACGTTGTTCTCGACGACTGCGATCCTGCGGCCGTGGCGGCGTTTGCGCAGAGCCATGGATGCGGACTCGTGGTAATTGGCCCCGAGGCTCCGCTCGTGGCGGGCGTGGCCGACGCCGTGCGTGCGGCGGGTATTCCCTGCTTTGGCCCGGGTGCCGAGGGCGCCCAGATGGAGGGCTCCAAGCTGTTCTCCAAGCAGCTCATGGAGCGTGCGGGCATTCCGACGGCAGCCTACGGCTCGTTTACCGACGAGGCTTCGGCTCTCGCCTACGTGCGTGAGCAGGGCGCTCCGCTGGTCGTCAAGGCCGACGGTCTTGCCGCTGGCAAGGGTGTTATCGTGGCAACCGAGCTTTCGCAGGCCGAGGAGGCCGTGCGCGAGTGCTTTGGCGGCACCTTTGGCGATGCCGGCAACACCGTGGTCATCGAGGAGATGCTGACCGGCCCCGAGTGCTCGCTGCTGGCCTTTACCGACGGCAAGACCGTGCGTCCCATGGCCACCTCGCAGGACCACAAGCGCGCGCTCGAGGGCGACAAGGGCCCCAACACCGGCGGCATGGGCGTCTACAGTCCGGTGCCCATCGTGACCGACGAGGAGCACGCCACGATGGTGGCGGTCATGGAGCAGACCGTGGCCGAGCTCGCTGCCGAGGGCATCGACTACCGCGGCTGCCTGTACGGCGGCTTTATGCTCACGCCTGCCGGCCCCAAGGTGCTGGAGTTCAATGCTCGCTTTGGCGATCCCGAGACGCAGGTCGTGTTGCCGCGCCTTAAGAACGACCTGGTCGAGGTCATGCTCGCCTGCGCCAACTGCGAACTCGATCAGATTGAACTCGACTGGCGCGACGAGTGGGCCGTGGCCGTTGTACTGACGAGTGCGGGCTACCCCGGCAGCTACGAGAAAGGCAAGGTCATCACCGGTATCGCCGACGCCGAGGCCATGGAGAACGTGACTGTGTACCATGCCGGCACCGCCGTGGTGGACGGTCAGCTCGTGACCAATGGTGGCCGCGTGCTTGCCGTGACCGCGCTGGGCGACACGTTCGAGAACGCTCGCAACCTTGCTTACGATGCCTGCGAGAAGATTGATTTTGAGGGCAAGACCCTGCGTCACGACATCGGTCTGCGTGCACTGCGTGGCCGCGACGCCTGGGATGCCTAAAGTCCGAGAGGAATGAGACGGATGGACGAGAAGAACGAAGAACTCGTGGACGCGCAGATCGTCGAGGAGGACAGCCGCATGTATGGGCACGTCGAGGGCGAGCCTGGTGGCGAGGTCGCTGACGAGCCGGCGCTGGTGCTGGGCGACGACGACCCGCACGATGCCGAGCTGCACGAGAAGATTCTTTCGGAGGAGTGCGCCTGGAAGGGCAAGATCCTCGACGTCCACCGTCTTGAGGTTGAGCTGCCCAACGGTCGCCGCAGCGCCCGCGATATCGTTCGCCATCCGGGTGCGGCGGCCGTTGTGGCACTGACCGAGAGCGGCAAGATCGTACTGGTGCGTCAGTACCGCACCGCCATCGATCGCGTGACGGTCGAGATTCCCGCCGGCAAGCTCGACCCGGGCGAGGACCCGCTCGATTGCGCCAAGCGCGAGCTGCATGAGGAGACGGGCTTTAGGGCTGGTCGTATTCGCTTTTTGACGTCGATTGTCACGTCCTGCGGTTTTTGCGATGAGATCATCCACATCTACTTGGCTACCAAGCTCGAGTTCGACGCGCCCAACCCCGACGATGACGAGTTTGTCAACGTGGACCTGGTGCCGCTGCACGAGCTGATCGACGCCGTGCTCGACGGCAAGATCGAAGACGCCAAGACCGTCGTGGGCGCCTTGGCCTGCGATAGCATCGCGCACCGCCTTGGGGGCGCGGAGCTTTAACGAGTGGGGATAGCCCTGGGACAAGTACTGCTGATTGCTTTGTCCCAGGGCCTTACGTTGTTGATATTTCTTTGAGGATCACATGCTGAAGAGGTTTCTTTCTTACTACAAGCCCCAGATGGGGCTTTTTGTTGCTGATACTGTTTGCGCTCTGGTGCTTGCCGCCATTGACCTGGCGTTCCCCATTATCCTGCGCAATTTGACCGGTGGGCTATTTACCCAGGGTCAGGCTGCCATTATGCGGGCGCTCGGTATGATCGCGGTGGGCTTGGTGCTGATGTATGCCGTCCGCTGCGCCTGCCGCTACTTTGTGAGCTATTGGGGCCACGTGATGGGCGCGCGTATGGAGTCCAAGATGCGCGAGGACCTGTTTGACCAGTATGAGCGCTTTAGCTTTGCGTACTTCGACCGCAACAGCTCGGGCGACATGATGAGCCGCGTGGTCAACGACCTGTTCGATATCTGCGAGGCGGCGCATCACGTGCCCGAGTGGATCATCATCTGCGGCATCGAGATTATCGGCTCGTTTGTGATCCTCTTTACCATCGCCCCAGTGCTGGCACTCGCCATGGCCGTGGTGACGGCGGCGTTTGCGGTCATCATGTTTTGGCAGAACATGCGCATGCGCGAGGTCTTTAGCGACAACCGCAAAAAGATCAGCGGCATCAATGCGCAGCTGCAGGATTCGCTGGCGGGCATGCGTGTGGTCAAGAGCTTTGCCAATGAGGAGACCGAACGCTTCAAGTTCCGCGCCTCTAACAATCGCTATCTTTCGTCCAAGGAGAACATGTATCACGCCATGGGCGTCTATACCGCGACGTATGGCCTGCTTTCGGGTGTGCTCTATGTGATCGTGGTGTTGCTGGGCGGCTGGCTGGTCGCCCAGGGGCAGCTGCAGGCGGTCGATATGGCGACCTTTGCACTCTATATTTCGCTGTTCTGCACGCCGCTCGAGACGCTCGTCAATTCGGCCGAAACGTATCAGAAGGCCATCGCCGGCTTTAAGCGCATGGACGAGGTACTCTCGACCGCGCCGGATATCCAGGACAAGCCGGGCGCCACGGATCTGCAGGTGACCGCCGGCGCCGTGGATTATCACGACGTGTGCTTTAACTACGAGGACGTTGAGCTGGGCGAGGGCGATGCCGAAGAGCGTCCCGTTATCGACCATATGAATCTGTCCATCAAGCCCGGGCAGACCATCGCTTTGGTTGGTCCTTCGGGCGGTGGCAAGTCCACGACCTGTTCGCTGCTGCCGCGCTTTTATGACGTGGCTGCCGGATCCATTAGCATCGACGGCCAGGACGTGCGCGATGTGACGCAGCAGAGCCTGCGCCGCGCCATCGGCCTGGTGCAGCAGGATGTCTACCTGTTTGACGGAACAATCGGCGAGAACATCGCCTACGGCAAGCCGGGCGCTACGGCAGAAGAGATCGCCGAGGCCGCCCGTCGCGCCAACATCGATGCCTTTATCGAGTCGCTTCCACAGGGCTATGACACGGTCGTGGGCGAGCGCGGCAGCCGTCTTTCGGGCGGCCAAAAGCAGCGCGTTGCCATTGCGCGTGTGTTTCTCAAGAACCCCAAGATCCTGATTTTGGACGAGGCGACGAGTGCTTTGGATAACGAGAGCGAGGAGGCGGTGCAGGAGTCACTCGAAGAGCTGGCACGCGGCCGCACCACGATTATCATCGCCCATCGTCTTTCGACCATTAAGCATGCCGATGAGATTGCGACCGTTGAGCATGGTCGCGTTGTGGAGCGTGGCACGCACGAGGAGCTTCTCGCCCGTGGCGGCACCTATGCCCGTTACTATCGAATGCAGTTCGAAGGTGCGCGTGCGCACGAGCTCGACTGATTGATATGACAGGAAGTTTATGGCTGACAAGAACCCTTTGACTCCGGAAGAAGTGACGGAGTTATTCTCCGAAATCGATGCATCCGGCGTCTTGGATCCCACGCTTGCCAAAAAGCGAACCGAGCGCATGCGTGAGAAGGAGGCTGCGGCCAAGCGCGGTGACAAAGCGGCGCTAGCGCAGCTGCGCAGCGAGGACCGCGCGAGCCAGGCAAAACATATCGACCCGCTGTCCGAGGACGATCCTTCGGGCTCGCAGGTGAGCCATACCATTACGAAGACTGCCATGGCCGTGGTTATCGGCATCTTGGTGCTGATCGTGGGCATGCAGATTGGCTACGGCGTGATGCGTCGTCTGAACACCGCCAACCTGTCCGAGAGCGTTTCGGTCGATACCGTTTCGACGGCGCTGAAGGGCGGCCTCGAGTGGGGCAACGGCTTTACGCAGTTCCCGCTCGACTTTTCCGTCGACGAGGCCGATGAGCGTACGGGTACGGTCGAGGTAACGGTGTTGGACACATCGTCTGCCAACGAGCTCGAGCTGCTGTCCAACGGGCAGATTCAGGCCGCGGCACTTGCGACCAACGCGCTGCTCAACGATAAGATTGACCGCGTGGTGTATAACGTTCACGCCTATATCGACGAGGATAGCAACATTCAGCACGATTCCTTCTTTGGCATGTTTCCCGCTCAGGGCCACCAGAGCGCCATCCTGACGTTCGTGTGGACCAAGAGCTCATCCAACGCTACGAGTATCGACTGGAAGATGCGCATCGTGAGTATGGATGACACCATCGCCGAGCGCATTCAGAAGCAGGTGAACTCGGTGTCGTCGTTGATTGAGGACCCGGTGGTGAGCCAGACCAAGATTGACGAGGAAAAGGCCGAACGTGACCTGGAACATCGTCTGCATGGCCGCGAGATTTTCCGCGGCGGCAAGCCTGATCGCTCACCGTCCGATCTGCTGGAACAGGACAAGAAAAGGTAAGAGGCCATCGTCCCGCGTGAGCCACAAGCCCACGCGGGATGATTTTTCTGGGACGGGGATTAAAAAATCATTATGCATAGAAAGTCATAATTATCATTTCGTAAACATTTCGATGAAATTAACGCCATGAGGCATGCTTGCGGTTACAATACCGCGAGGCCTAACTGCACACCTTTAAGCCGGTCCTGTGAGACCGGGAAGGAGAACTATGGCGAACAACCATATTGCGGGCGCTGCCGCCCGCACCATCGCGCCCAGCGAGCTGTGCCAGCGTATGCTGGCCAAAACCAGCAAGGGCGCTTGCGGTCCCTGCACCCTGTATCTTGAGGATGGGACCATTTTTTATGGACGCGCATGCGGCGCCGAGGGCACCGCGACCGGCGAAGTCTGCTTCAACACCTCGCTCGAGGGCTACTTTGAGGTTATGACCGACCCGAGTTATGCCGGCCAAATCGTAACCATGACCTATCCGCAGATCGGCAACTACGGTATCGACGAGACCGACGTCCAGTCGGCCTTCCCCGGCGACGCCGTGCGCCCTGCGAGCGCTCCGGCTATGCGTGGCATGATCGTTCGCGACATGTGTGCCACGCCTTCTAACTGGCGCTCGGCCGTCAGCGTACCGGAGTACCTGCGCGCTCACGGCATCGTCGCTATCGAGGGTGTCGACACCCGCGCTCTGGTGCGCCATCTGCGCGACAACGGCTCCAAGATGGGCATTATCTCGACCGAGATCTTCGACATCGACGAGCTTGCCGAGCGTCTGGCCGCAGCGCCGACGCTGGTGGGCGAGAACCTGGTCAAGACCGTAAGTTGCCCCGCGCCTCACGAGTTTGTGGCCGCCGACCTGCCTGCCACGCATGACTTTGCGCTTGCGGTTGCCGCTCCTGCCCGTCACAAAGTGGTCGCCTACGACTGCGGTGTGAAGCGCGGCATTCTGGAGGGGCTGGTCCGCGCCGGCTGCGACCTTACCGTCGTGCCGTGGGATACGCCCGCCCAGCAGGTGCTCGAGATGAATCCCGATGGCGTCTTTTTGTCCAACGGCCCCGGCGACCCCGACGCCGTGGTGGAGACCTACGAGCAGGTGCAGCAGCTGATCGGCAAGGTGCCGGTCTTTGGTATTTGCCTAGGTCACCAGATGATCAGCTTGGCCTGCGGCGCCCAAATGGAAAAGCTTAAATTCGGTCACCGTGGCGGTAACCAGCCGGTTATGAATCTGGTGAGCCGTCGCGTGGAGATCACCGCGCAAAACCACGGCTTTGGCCTGCTGTTCCCCAGTCTGGGCAAACTGATTCCGGAGCTTTCCGGCGGCGAAACCGAGCATGCGGCCGATGGCGACCTGCGCGCCTGGGTGCGCCGCGGTATCGCGCCGGTCGTGATGAACGAGCGCTTTGGCCGCATTCGCCTGACACATGTGAACCTCAACGACGGCACCGCCGAGGGCATCCAGCTGCTCGACGCCCCGTGCTTCTCGGTCCAATACCACCCCGAGGCTTCGCCCGGCCCCACCGATGCCCACTATCTCTTTACCGCCTTTACGCGACTCATGGACGGCGAGGAGAACTACCTGGACATCGACACCGCGAAGGACCGCCTCGCCGGCTGGAATTTCGCCGAGTCCGAGAACGCTGCGACCGAGGAGAACTAACATGCCTAAACGTACTGACATCAAGCGCATCCTCGTTATTGGTTCGGGCCCCATCGTTATCGGTCAGGCCTGCGAGTTCGACTACTCCGGCGCCCAGGCCTGCAAGGTGCTCAAGGAGGATGGCTTTGAGGTCATCCTGGTCAACTCCAATCCGGCGACCATCATGACCGACCCGGGCTTGGCTGACCGCACCTATGTTGAGCCTATCACCGCCGAGTTTATCGAGCGCGTGATCAAGAAAGAGCACCCGGACGCGCTGCTGCCCACGCTGGGCGGCCAGACCGGTCTGAACGCCGCCGTCGAGCTGGCAAAGGACGGCACGCTCGACAAGTACGGCGTCGAGATGATCGGTTGCGACCTGGCCGCCATCGAGCACGGCGAGGACCGCAAGCTCTTTAACGAGGCCATGGCCGAGATCGGCCTGGAGGTCGCGCGCTCGGGCTACGCCTATAGCGTGGCTGACGCCGAGGCCATCGCCGAGCGCGTGGGCTATCCCTGCGTGCTGCGTCCGAGCTTTACCCTCGGCGGTGCCGGCGGCGGCATCGCGCATACCCATGAGGAGCTCGTCTCTATCGTGAGCCAGGGCCTCGAGCTTTCGCCTGCCCACGAGGTGCTGGTCGAGGAGTCCATCGAGGGCTGGAAAGAGTACGAGATGGAGGTCATGCGCGACCACGCCGGCAACGGCATCATCGTGTGCTCCATCGAGAACCTCGATCCCATGGGCGTGCATACCGGCGACTCCATCACGGTGGCACCGGCGCAGACCCTCTCCGACCTTGAGTATCAGCGCATGCGTGTCGCCTCGCTCGCCATCTTGGAAAAGATCGGCGTCGAGACCGGCGGCTCCAACGTGCAGTTTGCCGTGAACCCCCAGACCGGCCGTCTGATCGTCATCGAGATGAACCCGCGCGTGAGCCGCTCGTCCGCACTGGCCTCCAAGGCCACGGGTTTCCCCATCGCCAAGGCCGCCGCGCGCCTGGCCGTTGGCTATACGCTCGACGAAATCGTCAACGACATCACCAAGGCAACGCCCGCCTGCTTTGAGCCCACGATTGACTACTGCGTGGTCAAGGTGCCGCGCTTTGCCTTCGAGAAGTTCAAGGGTACCGACCCCACGCTCACCACGCGCATGAAGGCCGTGGGCGAGATCATGGCGATCGGCCGCACCTTTGAGGAGGCCTTTGGCAAGGCCATGCGCTCGCTGGAGGACGGACATCAGGGCATTTGCGCCGGTGGCAAGGAGGGTGCCGACAAGCTGAGCGACGACGAGCTCGCTCAGGCCGTGGCAACCCCGACCGAGCACCGCATCTTCTTTGTGGTCGAGGCCCTGCGCCGTGGCTGGGACATCGCCCGCATCCATGCCATCTGCGGTATCGATCCGTGGTACCTCAACCGTATCAACGACATGGTGCAGGTCCAGGAGAGCATCCGCGGCCTGCGCGTGGAGGATATCGACGCCGACGCGATGCGCCTGCTCAAGCAGTACGGCACGAGCGACGCCGAGATTGCCGCGCTGACCGGCTCCGATGAGCGCTTTGTGCGCGCTTACCGCAAGGGCCTGGGCGTGGTTCCCAGCATGAAGACGGTCGATACCTGCGCGGCCGAGTTCTCGAGCGCCACGGAGTACCACTACAAGACGTACGAGAACATCTACCGCACGAGCCCGGATGCCAAGAAGTGCGTGGCTCCCGACGAGACCACGCCGGCGGACAAGCCCAAGGCGATGATCCTGGGCGCCGGCCCCAACCGCATTGGCCAGGGTATCGAGTTCGATTACTGCTGCGTGCATGCGAGCTACGCGCTGGCGGCTCGCGGCTTCGAGACCATCATGGTCAACTGCAATCCCGAGACCGTCTCGACCGACTATGACACGTCCGACCGTCTGTACTTTGAGCCGCTCACCTACGAGGACGTCATGGACGTTATCGATGTCGAGCGCCCCGACGGCGTCGTGGTGACGCTCGGCGGCCAGACCCCGCTTAAGCTGGCGCGCATGCTCGAGGAGAGCGGCGTGAACATTATGGGCACAAAGCCCGACGCCATCGATTTTGCCGAGGACCGCGAGCGCTTTGCCGCCCTGCTCGACAAGCTGGGCATTATGTACCCGCCGGCGGGTCAGGCCACCTCGTTTGAGGAGGCCGAGGCCGTGGCCGCGCACATCGGCTACCCGCTGCTGGTGCGTCCGAGCTACGTGCTGGGCGGCCGCGGCATGATGATCGCCTACGATGCCGAGCATCTGCGCGATTACATGGCAGAGGCTGCGCGCATCAGCCCCGACTACCCGGTGTATCTGGACCGCTTCCTGGAGGGCGCAATCGAGTCCGATGTCGACGCCCTGTGCGATGGCGAAGAGGTATACATCGGCGGCATCCTGGAGCATATCGAGGAAGCCGGTATTCACTCCGGCGACTCCGCGACCTGCATCCCGCCGTTCAGCTTTAGCGAGAGCCTGCAGGCGAAGCTCCGCGAGACCACGCGCCGCATCGCGATGGCGCTGGGAGTCCGCGGTCTGGTCAACGTACAATATGCCATCAAGGGCGAGACCGTCTACGTGATCGAGGCCAACCCGCGCGCCAGCCGTACCGTGCCGTTTATCTCCAAGGCCACCGGTGTGCCGCTGGCCAAATGCGCGGCGCGCATCATGGCAGGCGATTCCATCGCGAGCTTGTGCCTGCCGAGCGACGAACGTCAGCTGGACTGGTTCTGCATGAAGGAAGCCGTCATGCCCTGGGGTCGTTTCCCGGGCGCCGACGTCATCCTGGGGCCCGAGATGAAGTCGACGGGCGAGGTCATGGGTATCGCCAAGAGCTATCCCGAGGCATACGCCAAGACGCAGCTGGCGATTGACTACAAGCTGCCCGACCCGAGCGTCGGCAAGGTGTTCATCAGCGTGTGCGACCGCGACAAGCGCCATATCCTTTCGGTCGCCCGCATCCTGCGCTACCTGGGCTTTGACATCTGCTCTACCGAGGGTACGGCGCGCGTGCTGCGTGGAGGCAACGTGACGTGCGAGATCGTGGAGAAGATTAGCGGCCCGCACGACGGCGAGCGCCCCAACATCGGCGACCTCATTGCCGATGGCAAGATCGCGGTGATCATCAACACGCCGTACGGTCCGGGCTCGCGCGGCGACGGCTATCTGCTGCGCACCGAGGCAGTGCGACGCGGTGTGACCTGCGTGACCGCAATGTCTGCCGCCAACACGTACGTGAGTGCCATCGAGGCGGTGCGCGAGGACCAGCAGGGTCACGGCAGTGCCAACGACATGGGCATGGACGTCATCGCCCTGCAGGACCTGCCGCAGTACACGGTGTAGTGTGACCTGGTCGGCCGGGGCGGGAGGGGCCGAGATTTCCCCCTTTCGCTCCGGCTGCAAGCAGAGTCGCTCAGGAGGAAACTCGGCCCCTC
>NZ_QROQ01000009.1:0-1007 GCF_003475115.1 Collinsella sp. AF37-9
GCCTCGGTGGCCTCCTTGGCCGGGCGCCACCAGGACTCGTTCTCGACATACCAGTCGATGGTGGCCTTGAGCCCCTCGGCGAAGTCGGTGTGCGCCGGCCTCCAGCCGAGCTCGCGCTGGAGCTTGGTGGAGTCGATGGCGTAGCGGCGGTCGTGGCCGGGGCGGTCGGCGACCCAGTCGAAGTCCTCGGGGTCGCGTCCCATCGCCTCCAGGATCATGCGCAGGACCGTGATGTTGTTCTTCTCGCCGTCGGCGCCGATGAGGTAGGTCTCCCCCGTGCGGCCCTTGGTGAGGATGTCCCAGACGGCGCTGGAGTGGTCCTCCGTGTGGATCCAGTCGCGGACGTTCTCGCCGCGGCCGTAGAGCTTGGGGCGCACGCCGTCGATGATGTTGGTGATCTGCCTGGGGATGAACTTCTCCACGTGCTGGTAGGGGCCGTAGTTGTTGGAGCAGTTGGAGATCGTGGTGCGAAGCCCGTAGGTGCGGGTCCAGGCGCGCACGAGCATGTCGGAGGACGCCTTGGTCGAGCTGTAGGGGCTCGAGGGCTTATAGGGAGTCTCCTCGGTGAACTTCGCCGGGTCGTCGAGCGCCAGGTCGCCGTAGACTTCGTCGGTGGAGACGTGGTGGTAGCGGACGCCGTATTTGCGGACGGCCTCCAGCAGGCGGAAGGTGCCCTCGACGTTGGTGCGCAGGAAGGGCTCCGGGTCGGCGATGGAGTTGTCGTTGTGGCTCTCGGCGGCGTAGTGCACGATCGCGTCGTGGCCCGGCACGATCTTATCGAGCAGCGCGGCGTCGCAGATGTCGCCCACGACGAGCTCCACGCGGTCGGAGGGCAGCCCGGCGATGTTCTCGGGGTTGCCGGCGTAGGTCAGCTTGTCCAGGACGGTGACATGTACGCCCGGGTGGTTGTCGACCACGTAGTGCACGAAGTTGCTGCCGATGAAGCCGCAGCCGCCCGTGACGATGATGTTCTTCGGTTCGAAGAGCTCTTCAGACATGTTTCTATC
>NZ_QROQ01000009.1:1017-68764 GCF_003475115.1 Collinsella sp. AF37-9
TTCGGTTCGAAGAGCTCTTCAGACATGTTTCTATCTCCCATTGGATCGGATTAGTACTCGCGCGGGCTGTTGACGATCTCGCCGGCGGCGACCTTCTTCAGGTGCTGGCCGTAGACCGACTTGCCGTAGGCCTTGGCGGCCTCCTCAAGCTCGGCGGTCGTGATCCATCCGTTCTCCCAGGCGATCTCCTCGGGGACCGACACGGGCAGGTCCTGCGAGTGCTCCACGGCGCGGACGAACTCCGCGGCCTCGTGCAGGCTCTCCATGGTGCCGGTGTCCAGCCACGCGTAGCCTCGGCCGAGGGTGACGACCGACAGCGTCCCCTCCTCCAGGTACATCTGGTTGAGCGTGGTGATCTCCAGCTCGCCGCGCGCGGAGGGCTCCACCTTATGGGCCTTGGCCGCCACGTCGCCCGGGTAGAAGTAGAGTCCGGTGACGGCGTAGGAGCTCTTGGGGCGCTCGGGCTTCTCCTCGATGGAGACGGCCCTCCCCTCGCCGTCGAACTCGACGACGCCGAAGCGCTCGGGGTCGTCGACATGGTAGCCGAAGACCGTGGCCCTACCGGACTCGGCGTTCTGGACGGCGCGCGTCAGGTGGCGCGACAGGCCGTTGCCGTAGAAGATGTTGTCGCCGAGCACGAGGGCGCACGGCTCGCCGTCGATGAAGTCCTCGCCGATGGTGAAGGCCTGCGCGAGGCCGTCGGGGCTCGGCTGCTCGGCGTAGGAGAGGTTCACGCCGTAGCGCGAGCCGTCCCCGAGCAGGCGCTCGAAGTTGGGCAGGTCGGTCGGCGTGGAGATGACCAGGATGTCGCGGATGCCCGCCAGCATGAGGGTGGACAGCGGGTAGTAGATCATGGGCTTGTCGTAGACCGGCAGCAGCTGCTTGGAGGTCACGAGCGTGAGCGGGTACAGGCGGGTGCCGGACCCGCCGGCGAGGACGATGCCTTTCATTGGCTATAGCCTTTCTTTTCTTGCGGCCCTACGGCCAGAGCGATTTCCGAGAAGGCGAGCGCAGCAGTCGACCCCGAAAGCAACGAGCTCGCCAAGACTTCCCTCTCGTAGAAGTTGCGACGAAACCATCTTGGCGAGCCGGCCTCCTTCACCAATCTCACTTGCATGCATGAGTTCGTCTGCATGCGTTTCGAGAAAGAAGCCAACAGCGCGGTTGCGGGCAAATTGTTGGGATGGCGTCAAGTTATGCGAGTGATAGACCTCTGCACGCGGCTCGTAAGCCACCTTCAACCCTGAGGCGATAAACCTTGCCGCCATGAGCATGTCCTCGTTGGTGTTAACGTGCTCGAATCCGCCGCATTCGAGATATGCAGTTCGTCGATAGGCGGAACAGACATCAGATGCAAAAAACGTCTTAATACCGAGTTTCTCGAGATCACATTTGGAACGAACGGATGGCCAGTCGGGATAGTTAAAACCACGCACCAGCTGTTCAAAACGTCGAGCATCCGCCTTAGGCAGCTGCCTGCCGCTTACGAGAGCGATATCGGAATCATCAAGCATGGGAGCAACAAGCCGCTCCAGGTAATCATCAGAAACAGGCACAGCATCTTGGGTAAGGAAGCATACAAAGTCACCCCTCGACTCCCTTAGTGCCATGTCTCTTGTGGTGCCGTGGTTGAAATCCTGGCGATCAATCTTCAGCAGGCGGACTCTTTTGTGCTGCCGGACCAGCTCTATAGTTTTATCTTCCGAAGCGGAATCAACGATCAGGATATCAACCGGCTGAATAGACTGGTGTTCGAGGGCAATTAAAAGCCCATCGATTTCATGCTCAGCATTAAGAGTCGGAATGATGACGGAGATTTCCATCTACCGGCCCGTCCTCTCCTTGCCAAACATGGCGCCGAAAGTGCCAGCAAAACACTTCCAATCCATTCGGAAACAACGGTTCCGCACGTAATGCAATTCGATTTTTTGGCGCAAACCGCTTTCAAATGACGCATCGTTGCGATCCGTTGCCTGCCATAAACCGGTAATTCCAGGTTGAACCGAAAGAAATACAACCTTATCCTCATCAGAAAAATGCATTTCGAGTTCATCACGCGTAATGGGACGAGGACCGATAACGGATAAATCACCATTTAAAACATTAAGAAACTGCGGCATCTCATCGATAGAGCACTTACGAATAAACCGCCCTACCTTAGTGATGCGCGGATCGTTATCGACCTTGCGCTCAATTTCCCACTGATGCAGCTGCTCAAAATTTAAATACTTCTGAACATTGCCCGCATCGGCAACCATGCTGCGCAGCTTAAAGATCTTAATGACCTTGCCATTTTTGCCAATTCGCTCCTGGGTGTACAAGGGATTACCCGGAGACTCTAGACAAATCAGGACGCACACAAGCAGCACTGGAATGAATAAAATAGCGATCGCCATAAGACTAAAAACAAGGTCAAACAGCCTCTTAACAAAGCGATAGCCCAATGTTCCACTAGGCTTTATTTGATTTACAACAAGTGCATCTCTCGTTGGGATACACTTCTCAGTTACTTCTTTAGCAGCCACAGTCAAACTTACGTTCCTGTCCCCAGGAACCCCCCCCCCATCTATGAATCCAAAATCAAGTAATTTGCCGGTGCAACGTCTCCCTTACGTTTTGCTGGGAACATCAAGCGGTAGCAGCTCCCTAAATGTGGAGTCACCTTCGCCCACGTCTACCAGGCACCAGCGCTTATGACGGTCGATCTTGTGCACACGGGCCTCTTGCCCCACCAAGGGCCCCTGTTCTATGTGCAGCACGCCGTCTTCTATGCGCGCAACGCTGTTGCGCACAACACCGTCGTCGTCCAGCACGCTGCGGTACCAGTCCTGCGCATCGTCCGGCATAGGCATGTACGCCCGCTCCCTACTACCGGCGATGCGACAGCCAAAGCTCAACTGGGCCAAGGCCCTATCGAGCGCGGCAGCATCGTGCGTCGCGACGAAGAAATATTCCTTGTACATGGGTTTGGTTTGGAGCGACCAAGCGCCATCCCGCTTAAACCAGAACTCCTTTTGCATCACAAAAGCGTCCTGCATCAGTTCGTGCGGGATAATCCGGCGGACCTTTTCGCAGGTCTCGCGTTCTTTTCCATGGGGGGTGTGAACCAGATACCAGCGAACGCGGCCGTGCTGGCTGTTGGTGGTGACGCCGTTAAATGCGCCCGGCAGCTGCTCTTGGCGCCGCGCCATCTGCTCCATGTTCTCGCCCCCTCTTTTTGGCTTTGCGATGTACGCAAATGCAGGGGCGTTTAGAACAGGCTTCTCGCTCGCAGCTAGGCGCAGTCGCAAAAGTACAGGTTTTTGTATCTTTCGACAAACGCCATTATACGAGCAATTAATCAGCGTTTGCCCAGATTACGCAAAATGTACTGCTAGTAGGTATATCTCCATACCCCTCTACAAAAACCTGTACCTTTTTGTGCAACAAAAAAAGCCGTTCAACCAGCGGCTTTTCTCATTTTGGTAAGAAAAAAGGCGACCGCCCTTTGTGGACGGTCGCCTTTGTTAATTGTTGTGCAGTTTGCCTTAGGCGCGAGTCTTGATCTCCTCGGTCACCTTCGCAACAAACTCGTCGACGCTCATCTGAACGGTCTCGTTGGAGCGATCGCGAACGGAGATGTTGCCGGCCTCGACCTCCTTCTCGCCCAGAATGAGCATGTAGGGCACGCGGTCGATGCTGCGGGCCTCGCGGATCTTGTAGCCGATCTTCTCGTCGCGGTCGTCGCAGACCACGCGGATGCCAGCCTCCTCCAGCTTGGCGCACACCTCGTGGGCGTAGTCACGGCTCTTCTCGGAAACCGGAAGCGCCTTGACCTGCACGGGGGCCAGCCAGGTGGGGAACTTGCCCGCAAAGTGCTCAATCAGAATGCCGATGAAGCGCTCGATGGAGCCAAAACATACGCGGTGCAGCATGATGGGGCGCTTCTTGGTGCCGTCGGCGTCCACGTACTCCAGGTCAAAGTTGAGCGGCATCTGGAAGTCGAGCTGCACGGTACCGCACTGCCAGGTACGGCCGAGCGAGTCCTCCAGATGGAAGTCAATCTTGGGGCCGTAGAAGGCGCCGTCACCCTCGTTGACCTCGTAGTCCATGCCCAGCTTCTCCAGAGCGGTGCGCAGGCCCTCCTCGGCGCGCGCCCAGTCCTCGTCGGAACCCATAGAGTCCTCGGGGCGGGTAGAAAGCTCAACGTGATACTTAAAGCCAAACTTTTGGTACACGGAGTCGATGAGGTTGACCACGCCCACGATCTCGTCGGTCAGCTGATCGGGACGCACAAACAGGTGGGCGTCGTCCTGGTTAAAGCAGCGCACGCGGAACAGGCCGTGCAGGGCGCCGCGCAGCTCGTGGCGGTGCACCAGGCCAATCTCGCCGGCGCGAATGGGCAGCTCGCGATAGGAGTGCGGCTTGGAGGCGTACACCAGCACGCCACCCGGGCAGTTCATGGGCTTAATGCAGTACTCTTCGTCGTCGATGACGGTGGAGTACATGTTGTCCTTGTAGTGGTCCCAGTGGCCCGAGGTCTTCCATAGCTGCTTGTTCATGATGAGCGGCGTGGAGATCTCCACGTAGCCGGCCTTGTGGTGGATCTCGCGCCAGTAGTCCAGCAGCGTGTTCTTAAGGATCATGCCGTTGGGCAGGAAGAACGGGAAACCGGGGGCCTCGTCGCGCATCATAAAGAGGTCCATCTCGCGGCCGATCTTGCGGTGGTCGCGCTTCTTGGCCTCCTCCAGCATGTGCATGTGCTCGTCGAGCTCTTCCTTGGTGGCAAAGGCGACGCCGTTGATGCGGGTGAGCATCTTGTTGTCCTTGTCGCCCTTCCAGTAGGCGCCCGAGACGCCGGTGAGCTTAAAGGCCTTCAGCGCCTTGGTGTAGCAGATGTGGGGGCCGACGCACATGTCGATGTAGTCGCCCTGCTGGTAGAAGGTGATACGGGCATCGTCGTCCAGGTCGCCGATGTGCTCGACCTTGTACTTCTCGCCGCGCTCCTCCATAAGGGCGATGGCCTCGGCGCGGGGCTTCTCGTACACGGAGAACTTGAGGTTCTCCTTGACGATCTTCTTCATCTCGGCCTCGATCGCGGGGAAGTCGTCCTCGCTGATCTTGACGCCCTCGGGCAGGTCGACGTCGTAGTAGAAGCCGTTGTCGGTCGCGGGGCCGTAGGCAAAGTCGGCCTGGGGGTACAGGCGCTTAATGGCCTGCGCCATGATGTGCGCGGCAGAGTGGCGGATGACGTGCGTGACCTCGTCCTGCGGGAGCTCGGCCACCGAACCGTCATTGTAGAGTGCCTTCATGGGTATGTTTTCTCCTCTCGGATGCCTGGTGCAAGTGCGTGCGATGCGCTCGGCGTTTTAACTTGCATCATTATAGGCAGGTTGCCTTGGTATACAAGCGCCCGCCGCACCTTAATGGCACGGCGGGCGATTTTCTACGCATGCTTCATCGAGTGGGGCGGGGTGCGTGTGGCTTGCGGCGTGCCCGTGGCTTGCGGCCGGCCCGGCGATGGATGCGTTACTGGATGCGAGTTCGGCAGTAGGGGCAGACCTTCCAGTGCGCATCGAGCGGGCGATGGCAGCTGGGGCATACGTTGCGAACCTGGGTATCGCACACCGGACAGACGACGAAGTCCTTCTCGATGGGCGCGCCGCACTGCGGGCAGGTGCCGTACTGGGCAAGTTGGCGCTCGCGCAGGGCCATGTCCAGCTCCTGCTCCTCACGGTCGGCCGCGTAGGAGTGCGGACGCAGGACCAGGTAGGCGATGAGGCCAACAAACGGGATGAGGGCGATGATGCCCCATGCCACGTAGGCGCTGGCGCCGCGGCGGCGAGCGTCGATGAACACATAGACGACCGACAGAACATACAGGGCGATGATAAAGCCAACGAAGGCATAGACGACGCCCATGAGCTGCGGCGACATGAGCTCGGAGATGTACTTGGACATTACGGGTACCTTTCGGAATATTAACAGTCTGGTCAAGTTTACCACGGGGTTTGTTTATATGGGACCACGGCTAGGGGCGGGGCTGACGCGGACACAAACATCTCAATCTGTAACAGTTAGGAGCGGAATCCGGGTCTAGGTGTTACAGATCGAGACACAGGGGTCCCTCCCCGACTTCAATCTCGATCTGTAACATCTTGGGCACCAAAACCCCTCTTACTGTTACAGATCAAGACATTCAAAATCCGCCGGAAGGTTTGTCTTGATCTGTAACATCTAGAACCCAGATCGTCAGCTAACTGTTACAGGTCGAGACGAACGGTTGCCGCAGCTGTCGACAGACGAGGTCAACATCCGTGCCGGGTCTCCCCTCGTCTGCCGTTGGCGGGTGTTGCGGGGCTGTTCGCCGCATTGCCGCTGCACTGGGGGTGCGCAGACCTTAGGATAGTCCTATTGACAGCCTGTCAACTTGTCTTGGAGGCACCGTGGCAGAAACGTTTGATATCGCAATTGTGGGCGCGGGCATCACCGGATGCGCCATCGCGCGGCAGCTCGCGCGCTATGACCTGTCCATTTGCGTGGTCGAGGCGGCTAACGATATTGCGCTGGGCGCGTCGAAGGCCAACGGCGGCCTGGTACACGCTGGCTACGATCCGGCGCCGGGCACCGTAAAGGCGCAGGTCAACGCCCATGGCTGCGAGTTGTACGGTACGTGGGCGCAGGAGCTAGGCTTTCTGTTCTGCCGCACCGGGTCGATGGTGTTGGGCTTTAACGACGAGGACCGCGCGCATCTGGAGCAGCTGCGGCGCAACGGCCTTGCCAACGGCGTGCCCGAGCTGTCGATCGTCGGACCCGACCGCATCCACGAATTAGAGCCACGCGCCAGTGCCGATGCAACGTGCGCGTTGTGGTGCCCTTCGACTGGGTTTGTCGACCCGTTTGAGGTTGCCATCGCCGCACTGGAGAACGCCGTGGCCAACGGGGTGACGTTTATGCGGTCCGCGCCGGTGAAGGCGATTGAGGTTGCAGGCAGCGAGGCAACCGACGGGGCTGCACGCTTTACACTGGCAACGCCCGCCGGCAATGTGCGCTGCCGTTACTTGATCAACGCCGCGGGCAACGGAGCCGCCGACATCTCGCATATGGCGGGCGCCGAGGAGTTCCAGATGGTCTGGCGTCAGGGCAACATCGTGGTGCTGGACAAAGAGCCGCGCACGCTCATGCCGCTCTACCCCGTGCCGACGCCGATATCGAAGGGCGTTATCGTCACGGGTACCGTACACGGCAACACCGTGATTACCGCGACGGCCGCCGTGCGCGATCCGGGCGATACACAGACCTACGCGACCGATGTCAACGCGCTGCTAAGCGGCGCGCGCAAGCTGGTGCCCGATCTGGACACGCGCCGCGTGGTGCGCGCATTTGCCGGCGGTCGTCCTGTCATTCAGGGTACGAACGACTTTTTTATTGGGCAGTCTGCCGTGGTGCCGGGGCTGTTCCAGGCGGCAGGCATTCAGTCGCCGGGCGTGGCGAGCGCGCCGGCCATTGCCGAGCGCATGGAGCAGGTCCTACGCGATGCCGGCGTGCCCCTGCGCGAACGGGACGATTGGAACCCGATTCGCCGCGCGCCGGACGACTTTGACCGCGCGCCGCTTGCGCGCAAGGAAGAACTCATTGAGTCCGACCCCGCGTGGGGGCAGATCGTCTGCCGCTGCGAGACGGTGCCCGAGGCCGAGATTGTGGCCGCGATCCGACGCCGCCCGGGCGCGGTTTCGGTCGAAGGCGTCAAGCGCCGCTGCCGCGCCGGCATGGGTCGGTGCCAAAGTGGCTTTTGCCAGAGCCGCGTGGTGGCGATTCTTGCCCGAGAGCTGGACTGCGACCCCAGCGAGGTATTACTGGAGGACGCCGGATCCTGGTTGGTTGAGGGACCGCTGAAGGGGGTGCGCTAGGATGGCGACGCTTGATATGCGCGACGAACGCGCGGAGGCCGGAGCCGTAGCGTCGGTAGTAACGCAGGCCTTCGACGTGGTCGTTATCGGCGGCGGACCTGCCGGCATGGCGGCCGCGCTTTCCGCGCATAAGGCCGGCGCGCACGTGGCCATCGTGGAGCGCGAGCAGCATCTGGGTGGCATCCTGCGACAGTGCATTCATCCGGGCTTTGGACTGTCGCACTTTAAGCAGGAACTCACCGGTCCCGAGTACGCGCAGCGCTTTATCGACCAGGTGCGCGCGACCAACATTGCGCTGTTCTTGGACAGCATGGTGATAGGGGTTGATTCGGGCGAGTCCGCGGAAGACGCCGCGGTCCACACCGTCACGCTCATGAGCCCCACCGGTATGCTGCAGCTCATCGGGCGCGCGGTCGTCCTTGCCATGGGTTGCCGCGAGCGCACGCGCAGCGAGATCAAGATCCCCGGCAGCCGACCCGCCGGCGTGTTTACGGCCGGCCTAGCGCAGCGATACATCAATATCGAGAACCTCAAACCCGGCTCGCGCGCCGTCATTTTGGGCTCGGGCGACATCGGGCTGATCATGGCGCGCCGCTGCACGCTCGAGGGGATTTCGGTCGAGGGTGTGTACGAGCTCATGCCGTACGCCAACGGCCTGCGTCGCAATGTTAAGAACTGCCTGGAAGACTTTGGCATTCCACTGCATCTGTCTACCACGGTCACGCGTGTGATCGGGCACGATCGTGTGGAGGCTGTCGAGGTAAGCCAGGTCGACGAGCATCTTGCACCCATTCCGGGAACCGAGCGCATCGTTCCATGCGACACGCTACTGCTTTCGGTGGGCCTGATTCCCGAGAACGAGCTTTCGGTTGCCGCGGGCGTCGAGCTGGACCCACGTACGCGCGGCGCCGTGGTGGACCAGAGCCTGCAGACGGGCGTGCCGGGCATATTTGCCTGCGGCAACGTGCTGCACGTGCACGACCTGGCCGACAACGTGACGACCGAGTCCGAACGTGCCGGTGCGGCTGCGGCGGCGTGGGCGTTGGGGGCTGTCGGCACCGCGGCGGGAGTGGCGGGCGCGGGCTGCCAGCTCACGGTCTCCCCCGCTGGCATCGCAGGCTACGCACTGCCGGGACGCATCACGGCCGTCGGGCTCACTAAGCTCAACTTCCGCGTACGTCGGCCGGTCGATGCTGCCCGCGTGCGCATTCTGGCAGGCAACGAGGAACTGTTTGCAGGCAAGGTTCGCCCGTTTAAACCGAGCGTCATGGAAAGCTTCCCGCTACCGGCAAAGGTGATTCAGCGCGCGCTCGACCTGGGTGTTAACGAGATTGTCCTGTCCGTCGATCCCGTTGAAGAGGCGTAGAGTCATGAGCGCGAACGCGATCGAAACGCTGCAGTTCAACTGCACCACCTGCCCATCCGAGTGCCTCCTGACCGTGGAGGTCGAGCGCAGCGCAGACGGCGCCGTGGTAGAGGTGCGCTCCGTAACCGGCAACAGCTGCCCGCGCGGTGATAAGTTTGCACATCAGGAGCTCACCTGCCCCATGCGCGTGCTTACCACGACCGTGGCCGTATCCGGCGGCGACGAGGCGCTGCTGCCCGTGCGCACGGGCGAAGCCATCCCGCTGGAGCTTCACGCCCAAGCTATGGACCTCATCCGCGGCGTGGTCGTCGAGGCCCCCATCCGCATGGGCGACATCGTTCTGAAGAACCTCCTCAACACCAACATCGACCTCATCGCCAGCATGGACATCGAGTAGCTAATTTGGGACGGGGCTCTTTTAGCTGCTTTTGCCTGCACGCTTGCCAGGCTAGCCATGCCAAGGAGTGTCCCAAGGTGCCGGCATAAAAGGAACGTCCCTATGTGCCGGGCTTGGGATACCATGGTGGCACCATAGTGAAAGGATGTTTCATGGCACATGTCGATGACCAGCGTGTGGCACGCGTGCTCGATGCGCTCGAGGCTCAGCACCCCGGCGCGCAGCTGCTCGTAAACGACCCGTGGTCGATCTATTACCTGACCGGCTTTTATGCCGATATGTTCGAGCGTTTTTGCGGCGTGCTGCTCGCGCGCGATGCCGAGCCGGTGATCTTAGTCAACGCCCTGCATCAGCTGCCCGAGTACGACAATGCCCGCGTGGCCTACCACAACGACACCGACGTCGTGACCGACGCCATCGCTCGCGAGGTCAATCCATCCAAGCCCCTCGGCATCGATACCGTAATGCGCTCCGGCTTTTTGCTGCCCCTTATGGATCGTTACGCCGCAAGCGAGTTCTTCCTGGGCGACTTTGCCGTCACCGCAGCACGCACCCACAAGGATGCCGCCGAGCAGGAGCTCATGCGCGTGTCCTCAGCCGCTAACGACGCCGTGATGTCCGACGCCATCAAGCTCGTTCACGAGGGCGTGACGGAGCGCGAAATTGCCGACCAGATGCTCGGCCTGTACCGCAAGCACGACTGCGAGGGCTTTAGCTTTCCGCCCATCGTGAGCTTTGGCGCCAACGCCGGAGACCCGCATCACGAGCCCGACGACACCGTACTCAAGCGCGGCGATGTGGTGCTGTTCGACATAGGCGGACGTCGCCGCAACTACTGCTCGGACATGACGCGCACGTTCTTTTGGGGCGAGCCGGACGAGGAGACCGCACGCATCTACGACATCGTGAGCCGCGCCAACGAGGCCGCCGAGGCGCTCATCGCACCGGGTGTGCGCATGTGCGACCTGGACCGCGCAGCACGCGACGTTATTGAGGATGCGGGCTACGGCAAGTACTTTACGCACCGCCTGGGCCACTCGATCGGTCTGCAGGACCACGAGCCTGGTGACGTTTCGCTCGTCAACGAGCAGGTCGTAGAGCCGGGCATGACGTTCTCTATCGAACCAGGCATCTACCTCCCCGGCCACACCGGCGTCCGCATCGAGGACCTGGCCCTGGTGACCGAGTCCGGCGTCGAGATTCTGAACGCCTACCCCCACGATCCAGTCCGCCTAGACTAGGCAATGCGGCAAAGGGGCTGTCCCTTTGCCGCATCACATGAATGCCGCCACAAAAACGGCCTATCTACTACGTTTAGCCCGCGTGGGTCGACCATACCCGTGTTTTCGCAAAACTGGCAAGCCCTTTACCTGCGGTTTTGATTTCGCAATTCTCGGTATGGTCGAGGGTTACCGGTCAAACGTAGTAAATAGGCCCATTTCGTGGCGAGCAAGTCAACTCGAGGCGCAGGGCAGCCAAAAAAGCCCCGTCCCAAATTGACTGCTTTTGAGTTGCGGTGATATACGGACCGTTTGAGGCTTCTGGCTTGTAAAACAGTCCGTATTTCACCGCAACTGATGAGGGGATGGGTTAACGGAGCAGCCCCGCTACTTCGCCGGCTAGGGTGATGGTACCGGCTGCTACGAAAGGCTCGCCCGCGGCATCGAAAGCCGCGAGGGCCTCGGATACGCTGGGGTACACGCCCGCGAGCTTGTCGGCGTCCACCAGGGAGGCAAGCTCCTGTGCGGGCAAGGCGCGATCGGAATCGGTCTGGGTTACGACCACGCGGGGGAACGCCGGAACCAGAACGTCAACGATACCCGCCACGTCCTTATCGGCCAGCGCGGCGCACAGCAGCGTGGAGCGATTCTCTACGCACGAATCGATCTCGTCCAGTGCGCTCACAAAGTTCTCGCAGCTCTGAGGGTTATGACAGGCGTCGATCAGCTTGAGCGGATTGGTTCCCAACACATCAAAGCGACCCGGCGTGGGGCAGCCCATAAGCGACGCATCGAGCTTGTCATGATCGAGCTCGCGACCCAGATACCCCTCGCACAGCATAATCGCGCACGCGGCATTCTGCGGCTGATACGCCGGCTTGACCATGCTAGACGTATAGATCGCACGCGGCGTGGTGCAGCTAAACTCAACCGTGTCGCCCACATGTGCCGGCACCTTGGTCGTGGCATGGTTCACCACCAGCGGCACTATGCCGCACTCGCGACAACGTGCATCCATCACGCGCTGAACGCTCGCCTCGTGCGTACCCTCGCCCAAAACAACCAGGCGTCCAGGCTTAATAACCGCAGCCTTCTCCCCCGCAATGGCCTCGAGCGTATCGCCCAAAATGCGTGTGTGATCGAGCCCAATGCCCGTAATGGCAACGGCGACGGGATCGGTCGCACTCGTGGCGTCCCAGCGTCCGCCCATGCCGACCTCGAGCACGGCAATATCCACCGCGGCCTCGGCAAACACGACAAGTGCGGCAGCCGTCAGCAGGTCAAACGGCGTAATGGAATAGGCGCGCTCCCCCGCCGCCACACGACGGGCATTCACGCGATGTCCCGCCTCAACAGCAGCAGAAACACCACGGGCAAAGGCCTCATCGCTCACGACGCGTCCATCGACCTCCATACGCTCGGGATAGCGCACCAGCTGCGGCGACGTATACAGCGCGGTCTTGAGTCCCTCGCCGCGAAGGATGGCAGCCGAAAATCGCGTGGTCGAAGTCTTGCCATTGGTACCGGCAACCTGAATGCAATCAAAGTACTCGTCCGGACGCCCCAACTCATCGAGCATATCGACAACCGTCTCAAGCAGAGGCCCAGCATCCCCAGAAATCCGCCCTGTATCAGCAGCTAGCCCCACAGCCTCATCAAACGAAAGCAAATCAAACGAGAACGGTACAGAATACGACCCCGAACGTTTAGGCATAAACCAAAGTCCCCTCAACATAAAAAGAGGCCCGTAAGCAACAACGAGCCCCTCCCATTCAAAATATCAGCCAAACACCGCTTTGCAGCAGAATCAAGGCTACAACACAGCGGTCCTAACAGGCAGATGCAAGCAACCACGTAACCGCCATGGGAGCGGTTTGGGGCTTTGCTCGATACAAGTTCCGCACGAGCCGAAGGCCACTTAATGTGGCCTTCGTGCGAGCAGGACTGTCCGCAGTAGCGAGCAATGCCCCAAACCGCGTCCCCCAGTACCGCCTACGAGAAGTCAGCAACCTGAGCAGTCAGCGCCGCCAGGATCTCCTTGAGCTCAGCTGCACGGTCCCTCTTCTTCTGGACCACCGCGGGCGCGGCCTTGGCCACAAAGCCCTCGTTGGCGAGCGTCTTCTCGCAGCCGGCGAGCTCCTTCTGGGCCGCGGCAATCTCTTTCTCCAGGCGCGCCTTCTCGGCCGAAAGGTCAACCTTGCCCTCGAGAACCACAAAGACCTCGACGCCGCTGTCGACCACGGCAATGCTCGCAGCCGGCTTCTCAACGTCGGTACCCATAACCAGCGAAGCGGTGTTCGCCAGCGGCTCAATCGTGGAGCGCAGGCTCTCGAGCTTCTCGATATCCTCGGCGCCGGCGCGCACGACAACGTCGAGCTCGGCCTTGGGGCTTAAGCGATAACGCGAACGGGTGGCACGGGCGGCAGACACGACGGCACGGCACAGCTCAAACGCGCGCTCGGCGGGCTCGTCGACGTACTTGGCGTAGTCGGCGGGCTCGGGCCACTTGGCGATCATGAGCGCCTCGGCGCGGTCAACGTTGCCCTCGGCATCCAAGTCAAGCACGCTGGCCGGCATGTTGTCCCAGATCTCCTCGGTGACAAACGGCATAAGCGGGTGCATCAGGCGAATCGAGGTGTCGAGCACAAAGATCAGGTTGCGCTGAGCCTGCAGACGGCCCTCGCCCTTCAGACGGGCCTTGGTGACCTCGACGTACCAGTCGCAGACCTCGTTCCAGAAGAACTGCTGCACGCCGCGCGCCATGTCGCCAAAGGTGTAGTTCTCGATGCCCTCGGTGACCATCTTCACGGCATTGGCAAGGCGGCTGAACATCCAGGCGTCGGCCGGCGTCTCCACGACGGGTTCGCCGGGCGTGTAGCCTTCCATGTTCATAAGCAGGAAGCGGCTGGCGTTCCAGATCTTGGTCACAAACGACTTGGCCTGCTCGGTGCGCGGGCTGTCGATGAGCTTCTTGGTCTTCTTGTCGATGTTCGCGTCGAACTTGACATCCTGGTTGTTGGTGCACAGCGTGAGCAAGTTGAAGCGCATGGCGTCGGCGCCGTACATGCCAATGAGGTCCATGGGGTCAACGCCGTTGCCCTTAGACTTGGACATGCGGCTGCCGTCCTTGGCAAGGATCGTCGGGTAGATGACGACGTCCTTAAACGGAACCTCGTCCAGGAAGTACAGCGAGCTCATGACCATGCGGGCGACCCACAGCGCGATGATGTCGCGCGCGGTGACGAGCGCCGTCGTGGGGTGATGTCCCTCGAGCAGCTCCGGCTTTTGTGGCCAGCCCTGCGTGGCGAAGGTCCACAGCTGCGAGCTGAACCAGGTGTCCAGAACATTCTCGTCCTGATGGACGTGATGGCCGCCGCACTTGGGGCACACGTCGGTGTCCTCGGTAAGGGCGTCCTCCCAGCCGCAGTCCTCGCAGTAGAACACGGGGATGCGGTGGCCCCACCACAGCTGGCGGCTGATGCACCAGTCCTTGAGGTTCTCCATCCAGGTGGTGTAGGTCTGCGTCCAGCGCGCGGGGTGGAAGGTGACCTTGCCAGAGTTGACGGCGTCGAGCGCCGGCCCCTTGAGTTTGTCAACGGCGACGAACCACTGCTCGGACAGCCACGGCTCCAGGGCGGAGTCGCAACGGTAGCAGTGCATGACGGAGTGGTCGAGCTCCTCGACGTGGTCGAGCAGATCGTGCTCCTCGAACCACTTAATGACGGCCTCGCGGCACTCGTCACGGTTCATGCCGGTGAACTCGCCGTAGCCCTCGACGACCACCGCGTGCTCGTCGAAGATATTGATCTGCGGCAGGTCGTGGGCCTGACCCATGGCGTAATCGTTGGGGTCGTGGGCCGGGGTGACCTTGACGAAGCCGGAACCAAAGTTGGCGTCGACGTGCCAATCCTCAAAAATGGGGATCTCGCGGTCGACGATGGGGAGCTTGACGGTCTTACCCACGAAGGCAGCCTTCTCGGGGTCCTTCGGGGAGACGGCGACACCCGTATCACCGAGCATGGTCTCGGGGCGCGTGGTGGCGACGACGATGTAGTCCTGGCCGTTGACCGGCTCAGTCAGCGGGTAGCGCAGGTGCCACAGGTGGCCCTTCTCGTCCTTATACTCGGCCTCGTCGTCCGAGATGGCGGTGGTGCAGTTGGGGCACCAGTTGACGATGCGCTTGCCGCGGTAGATCAGACCGTCGTGGTACCAGTCGCAAAAGACCTTGCGCACGGCCTGCGCGTAGTCCTCGTCCATGGTAAAGCGCTCGTTATCAAAGTCGACGGAGCAGCCCATGCGCTTGATCTGCTCGACGATGATGCCGCCGTACTCGTGGGTCCAATCCCAGCAAGCGTCGACAAACTTGTCGCGACCGATCTCCAGGCGGCTGATGCCCTCGCTTTTGAGCTTCTTGTCGACCTTGGTCTGCGTGGCGATGCCGGCGTGGTCGGTGCCGAGCACCCAACGCGTGGACTTGCCGCGCATGCGGGCCATACGGATGATGGCGTCCTGGATGGAGTCGTCGGTGGCGTGACCCATGTGGAGCTTGCCGGTCACGTTGGGAGGCGGAATGGTGACGGTGCAGTCGCCCACGCCCTCGCGGCGCTTGTAGTAGCCGCCGTCGAGCCACTTCTGCAGGATCGCCGGCTCGTTGGTCGACGGATCGTAGTTCTTGGGCATTTCTTCCATATATCTCTCCCTGTCCCGCCGGCGCGTCCGCCTGCTTGGTTTTCGCTCGGTCAGGTCCTGGCTCGCACGAAGAGCACATTAAGTGCTCTTCGGCTCGTGCGGAATCTACGAAAACCAAGCAGGCGGACGCGCCTTAGGTATCGAATACTTCAGTCTGATATGACTTCGCTGAGGCTTAAACAAACACACAGAATAACACAGGTAGTTGGGGTTATTGCGTATATATAAAATAGCCTCCGACCGCGGGTGGTCGGAGGCTATTTGCAAGCACGTTTTTGGCTGGTTTAGCCGTAGATGCGTTGGGGCTGTTCTTCGCCCTTTACGGAGGCTTCGGTCACAACGACCTTGGAAACACCCTCCTCACTGGGCAGATCGAACATTGTCTGCTGCAGCACGTCCTCGCAGATAGAACGCAGGCCGCGGGCGCCGGTCTTGCGGGCGAGCGCCATGCGGGCGATCTCGTGCAGGGCCGCATCCTCAAACTCAAGCTCAACGTCCTCGAGCTGGAACATCTTGCGGTACTGACGCACCACGGCGTTCTTGGGCTCGGTCAAGATCGACACCAGGTCGTCCTCGTCAAGCGCCTGCGTCTGGGTGACAACGGGCGTACGGCCCACGAACTCGGGGATCATGCCAAAGGCGTTGAGGTCCTGCGGGAGCACCTGACGCAGCAGGTCGTTCTCGTCCACCGAGGTGGGGCCGGCGATCTCGGAGTTAAAGCCCACGCCCTTGTTGCCCACGCGGTCAGCGATGATCTTGTCCAAGCCCACAAAGGCACCGCCGCAGATGAACAGGATGTTGGTCGTGTCGATCTGCAGCAGCTCCTGCTGGGGATGCTTGCGGCCGCCGGTGGGCGGAACGCTTGCCACCGTGCCCTCAAGAATCTTAAGCAGCGCCTGCTGAACGCCCTCGCCCGAGACATCGCGGGTAATGGAGAGGTTCTCGGCCTTGCGGGCGATCTTGTCAATCTCATCCACGTAGATAATGCCCACCTGAGCGCGCTCAATGTCGCCATCGGCAGCATTGATGAGCTTGAGCAGGATGTTCTCCACGTCCTCGCCAACGTAACCAGCCTCGGTGAGCGCGGTGGCATCGGCGATAGCAAACGGCACCTCGAGGATGCGCGCGAGCGTCTGGGCCAGCAGCGTCTTGCCGGTACCGGTGGGGCCGAGCAGCAGGATGTTGGACTTGGCGAGCTCTACCTCGTCCATATCGTCGTTGAACTGCGAGCCCATGCCGTCGTCAAAGGCAGACACCGCGGCGCCGCCCTCGATCACGCGGCGGTAATGGTTGTACACGGCCACCGACATGGCGCGCTTGGCGTCTTCCTGGCCCATGACATAGGCCGAAAGCTCGGCATAGATCTCGTGCGGCGTCGGCACGCGCGTAATGACCTGTCGGGCGTCGTCCTCGAGCTCAAAGCCCTCGGCCTCGGGATCCATGGCAGGCTGAGTCGCAGCCTGGCCGTGGTCGTTGAGAAAGCCCGGCAGCTTGCCATTGCGGGCAGCGTCCATAAAGTCCGAAGCCAGCGACTCCTCCAAGATCTCAGAGCAGGCGGCGACGCACTCGTCGCAGATAAAGATGTTGGTCGGACCTTTTACAAGACGACGGACCTGGCCCTGCTCTTTTCCGCAGAAGGAACAGCGGATGGGGTTGCCGTTCTCGTCAAAGTTGTCCTGCATGTTACCTGCCATCCTAGGCGTCCTTCGCGGCAAGATCGCGCGAGGTGACGATACGGTCGATCAGACCGTAGTCGAGGGCCTCGGCAGCGGTCAGGTAGTTGTCACGCTCGGTATCGGCCTGGACCTTCTCGATAGGCTGGCCAGAGGCGTCGGACAGAATCTGGTTGAGCTCGCGGCGGGTCTTCTTGATCTCCTCGGCAACGATCTCGATCTCGGTCTGCTGACCCTGGGCACCGCCGCTGGGCTGGTGAATCATGACCTTGGAGTGCGGCAGGCAGAAGCGCTTGCCCTTGGCGCCGGCCGAAAGCAGCACGGCGGCCATAGACGCGGCCATACCCACGCAAATGGTGGAGACCTGCGGCTTAATGAAGTTCATGGTGTCCAGAATCGCCAGGCCGGAGTAGACCTCGCCACCGGGCGAATTGATATAGAGCGAGATATCCTTCTCTGCATCCTGGCTCTCAAGATGCAGCAGCTGGGCAACGACCAGGTTGGCGCTGACGGAGTTGATCTCCTCGCCCAAGAAGATGATGCGGTCGTTGAGCAGGCGCGAATAGATATCGTAGCTGCGCTCGCCGCGCGGCGTCTGCTCGATAACGTATGGCACGAGGGCGGAATCGAACTTGGCGATCATACGCATCTCCATTTCTCTTACGGACCAATAGTGGTTCTAGACAAACGTACGGTGCCCGCATGCTATGCATTGGCTGGCACCGTACGAAGCAACCGGATAACCGGTGTATAACTTTACCCCATCACGGGCGCACGCATGCGCTCGTGGGCAAGGTGGCGAGAATTACTCGGCGTCCTTGGCGGTCTCGTCGACCTCGGTCACCTTGGCGTTCTCGACCAGGTGGTCGACGGCCTTGGAGCGACGGATGGACTCGCGGACGGCAGGCATGCGGCCATCGGCGATGAACTCGGCCTTGGAAGCCTCGACGTCCTTGACGCCAGCCTTCTCGAACTCGGCGTTGATGTCGTCCTCGGTGACCTCAATCTTGAGCTCACGGGCGAGGGCGTCGAGAGCCAGGGACTCACGGGCAACGTCGTTAGCCTGCTTGTGCAGGTCGCCGATGAACTGCTCCATGGTCAGACCGGAAGCGGGCAGCCAGGTGTCCAGCGTCATGCCACGGGCGGCGAGGTTGGACAGGAAGTTCTGGCCAAGCTCCTCAAAGACGGACTGCTCGTAGTCGGCGTCCATCTCGTCGAGCTGCAGGCGCTCGGCGAGAGCGGAGACGCAACGGTTCTCCTTCTCGGCCGGCAGGCGGGAAGCCTTGTCCTGCTCGATCTCGATCTTGATGGCGTCGCGCATGGCCTCGATGCTGTCAAAGCCAAAGTCGGACTTGACGAGCTCGTCAGTGAGCTCGGGGGTGTTGCGGACCTTGATGCCCTTGACGGTGACCTCGACGGTGTGGGTCTCGGCCTCCTCGCCCTCCTCGACCTCGTCGGTCCAGGTGACGGTCTTGACGTCGTCGACGTTAGCGCCGATCAGGGCCTCGTTGAACTCGGCGGGGTTGCTGTCGCTACCGGCGATGAGCATGCGGCCCTCAGCAGCGAAGTTGTCGGCGTTCTCGACGGCCTTGAGGTCGACGGTGACATAGTCCTCGGCCTCGACGGCGCGACCCTCAACGTCCTCGAAGGTGGCACGGTAGTTGAGGAGCATCTCGACCTGGTTGTTGATCTCGGACTCGGTGACCTCCGCAGGGGGCATCTCGATCTCGACAGCGTCGAAGGAGGAGAGCTCAGCGGCGGGACGCAGGGAGAACTCGACGGTGTAGGTGTAGTCCTCGTGATCCTTAGCGAGGTCGAGGTCCTTGTAGTCACCGTTCTTGGTGGGGACGATGTCCAGCTCGTTGAGGACGGCGGGCTCGTTGGCGGCGATCAGGTCGTTGGTGGCCTGAGCGAGGGTAGCCTCGGCGCCAAGAGCAGAGTCGATAACCGGACGGGGAGCCTTACCGGCGCGGAAGCCCGGGAAGCGGTACTTCTTGGCGGTGTCCTTGTAAGCCTTCTTGATCGCGGCGTCGACGTCGGCGGCCGGGATGGTGACCGTAGCGGTGAGCTTGGCGTCCTTGACGTCAGAAGCGGTGATGTTCAACACGTTCCTCCTCATACTGCCCAGCTTATCTGAGGTGCTGGTACCTTTATGCAACAAAGAGTCGCGACGGCCGAAGCCGACGCAGATGCGTTGGTGCGGGCGAAAGGACTCGAACCTTCACGGGAATCCCACCAGAACCTAAATCTGGCGCGTCTACCAATTCCGCCACGCCCGCATGAGCGCACAGACTAGGAATGATAGCAGATACGAACGGCAAGCGCACGCACACCTTTTACAGGCTCACGACCTCACCACGAGTGCAAAAGGCGGGGCGAGTTGCCCCACCCCGCCAATTACGACTTATTCGCTGACCCGCTACTCCCCCAGCAGCGCTTTCTCCGGCGTGATGGGAAGCGAGCGGACCTGGTGGCCGGTGGCGTGTGCGACGGCCGAGGCCACGGCGGCGAGCGGCGTGTTGATGACGACCTCGCCGATCGACTTGGCGCCAAACGGGCCCGTCGGCTCGTAGCTCGGCTCAAAGGCCACGCGGATGCTGCCGATATCCAGGCGGGTGGGCAGCTTGTAGCTCATAAAGTTGCCGGTACGCAGACGGCCGCGGTCGTCGTGCTCGACAATCTCGTAGAGCGCGTGACCGATACCCTGGGCAATGCCGCCCTCGGCCTGGACGCGCGCGAGCGCCTCGTTGATCACGGTGCCGCAATCGACGGCCGCCGCATAGTCCACCACGGTCACCTTGCCGGTGGCCTTGTCGACCTCGACCTCGGCAATGCCGGCCATAAACGGCGGGGGCGAAACGGGCAGGCTGGCAGAGGCATGCGAGGTCAGCGCGTCGCCGCCCTCGATGTTCTTAACGCACAGGTTGGCAAAGTCGCGCAGCGTGAGGTAGCGACCGCGCTCGCGGGCGGCGCGCTCGTCGGACAGGCGCACGTACTGGCCGTCGAAGACCACGTCGGCGGCGTCAACGTCCCACATCTGGGCGGCCTTGGCGCAAATCTTCTTGCGCAGCTCGGTCGCGGCATTCTTGGCGGCCAGGCCCGTCACGTACGTACCCGAGCTCGCGTACGAGCCGGCGTCGAAGGGCGATACATCGGTATCCACGCCACGAACCACAATGAGAGAGCTCTCCACACCCAGCTCCTCGGCGGCAATCTGCGCCAGGATCGTGTCGACGCCCATGCCGTTGTCTGTGGCGCCGGTGCCGATGGTAATGAAGCCGTCCTCTTCCAGGCGCATGTCGATGCCGGCGATGTCCACGTTGGAGATGCCCGAGCCCTGCATGGTGAGCGCGCAGCCCAGGGCGCGCACGCGGTCGCCCAGGTCGACGGCCAGCGGCTTGTCGCGCCAACCGATCATGTCCATCGCGCGCAGCAGGCAGCGGTCGAGCGCGCAGGCGTTGAGCTTCTCGTTGTAGTACTGCGGCATGACCTCGCCCTCGCGCACGATGTTCTTAAGGCGCAGGTCGGCGGGGTCCATGTGCAGCATGTCGGCGAGCTCGTTGACGGCACTCTCCACGGCAAACTGGCCCTGGGTGGCACCGTAGCCGCGATACGCGCCGCCGCGGTTGGTGTTGGTGTAGACGGCGTCCCACCTAAAGCGGCTCGCCTTCACATGGTTGTAGATGGGCAGGCTCTTATGGCCCGAAAGCCCGATCGTCGTGGTGGCGTGCTCGCCGTACGCGCCCGCGTTGGACAGCGTGTGCAAGTCGATGGCCGTGATAGTGCCGTCGTTCATGGCGCCCAGCTTAACGGTCATCTGCATCTGGTGACGCGAGTTGCCCGCAGTGATGGTCTCCTCGCGGGTGTAGCAGCAATAGCTCGGACGGCCGGTCTGCTGGGTCACGAACGCCACGAAAATCTCGCAGCAACCCGTCTGCTTGGAGCCAAAGCCGCCGCCGATGCGCGGTTTAATGACCTGCACCTGCGACTGCGGAATGTCGAGCGACTGCGCGACCATGCGGCGCACGTGGAAGGGCACCTGCGTGGAGGTGGTCACCGAGATACGCCCGAACGCGTCGGTTGTCGCGAAGGCGCGGAAGGTCTCCATGGGCGCGGTCTGCGTGGCCTGGCTGGTGTAGGTGCGCTCAAAGACGATGTCGCTCTGGGCGAAGGCCTCGTCCAGATCGCCGTAATCGCTGGTACCGCTGCACACCAGGTTGCGCGGGACGTCGCCGCCCTGCGGGAACATAAAGGTCACGTCGCCCTCGGGGTGGACCACGATGTCGTTATCGAGTGCCTGGGTAAAGTCGAGCAGCGGCTCGAGCACCTCGTAGTCGACCTTGATGAGCTTGAGCGCCTTGTCGGCGGCCTCCTCGGTCTCGGCGGCGACAATCGCCACCTCCTCGTTTTGATAGCGCACGAGGTTCTCGAGGATCAGGCGGTCGTAGGGACTCGGCTGCGGGTAGCTCTGGCCGGCGATGGTAAAGCGGCGCTGGGGCACGTCCTCGTAGGTATAGACGCCCACCACGCCGGGCACCTTCAGGGCGCGCGACGTATCGATGGAGCGGATCTTGGCGCGGGCATAGGGGCTGCGCTTGAGTTTGACGATGAGCGCACCGGCGGGCACCATATCGCCCGTGTAGACGGGACGGCCCTCGAGCAGGGCCTTCGAGTCCTTCTTGGGCTGCTTGTGGGTAATCTGCTTGTAGGTGACGCCGTCAGAGCTGGTGTTATTGACCGGCAGCTCGGGCATCTCGAAGCCCACCTGCACGCCGGACTCGTTAAGGAAGCGGACGATGGCGCGCAGCTGGCTCTCGTAGCCGCTGCAGCGGCAGAGGTTGCCAGCCAGCTGGCGCGAGAGCTCCTCGCGCGTGGCGACGAGGCTCGGGTCCTCCTTGGCGGCGCGGGCAAGCGCCAGCACGTTCATGATGAGGCCGGGGGCGCAAAAACCGCACTGCTCGGCACCTTCGGAAGCCATCGCACGGGCGAGCGCCTCGGACTCGGCCTTGAGGCCCTCAAGCGTGGTGATGGTGTGGCCCTCAACACGGGCGGCGGGAACCGAGCAGCTCAGCACCGGGTCGCCGTCGAGCCACACCGTGCACAGACCGCAGTTGGTGGTTTCGCAGGCACAGCGCACCGACGCGCAACCCTGCTCGCGCAGCAGTGCAAAGAGCATGGTATCGGGGGCAATCTGAACCTTGACCTTGCGGCCGTTGAGCGTAAAGGAAAGATCGATGAGTTTGGCAGCCATTAGCGCACCTCGCTAGAATCGACGCCGGGCACGCGGCGGCAGGAATACTCGTCCGTGGCAAACTTAGGAATCTGCACGGTCTCGAGCTCGCGGGCAAGCGCGGCAGAAAGCTCGATGCCGGCGGCACGACGCACGGCCTGGACGGCGAGCGGTGCCGAGATGCGACGGCGGTACTCGACCGAGCCCCACAGGTTGGTTCCGTAGCTCAGGGCACGCACGGATGCAGCAAGGGCGCGAAGCTCGTCCTCGGAAGGCTGCTCGCTGGTGAGGCCACACGCCTCGCCCTGCAGCAGGGTCGCGCGCAGCGGGCGGGCGCCCACGGTGACGTGCCAGGTGTTATCCCACCAGGCGGCGGTGACGTTGAGCGAGGGGAAGTCGGTCGCGGCCTTGCGCACGGCCTCATAACTCGCACGGTAGTCGTGCTTGACGACCACGACGTGCTCGATCACGTCGCGCACGTAGCCCATCCGCACGAACTCCGCGAGCGAGACGCGGCCGGCACCCGTCAGCTCAACGAACGAATCGAGCGCCAAAAAGGCCGAGAGCACGTCCGAGAAACCAAAGCGACCGTAAATGCTGCCGCCCACCGTGGCGGTGTTGCGCAGCTGCACGCCCACGATATCGTGGACGGCGAACTCAAAGACATGGTTGACAAGCGCGTTGAGCTCGGCATGACGCTCGAGCTGGCGCAGGGTGCACATGGCACCGATGCGAAACTCGGTCTCGGTCTCCTCGATCTGATCGAGTCCGCAGGCCGAAAGGTCAATCGCCGTCGCCACACGACGCGAACCCAGGCGCATCCAGATGCCGCCGCCCACAATCTTGTTGTTGCGGTTTTTCTGCAAGAGCTCATAGGCTTCGGCCGCGTTTCCAACACGGACGTAGGTACCGAACTTGAGCACGTTCTCCCCCATCTCTTCACTTGTCCAGTACTTTTAAGTGTACCAAACGAGGGGCCGTAACTCATGCCGAGACAAAATGATCCGTTTTCCTCCGTCTCCTTCGAATCAAAAAAGGCTCCCGGCGTTGAGCCGAGAGCCTCATTACATGCTATGTCAGCTAGGGTTAGCAGACGCCCTGGGCGAGCATGGCGTCGGCGACCTTCAGGAAGCCGGCGATGTTGGCGCCCATGACAAAATTGCCCTCCTGGCCATACTCCTTGGCGGTGTCGTCCACGTTGTGGAACATGCCGCGCATGAGCTGCTCGAGCTTGCCGTCGACCTCCTCGAAGGTCCAGGACAGGTGCTCGGCGTTCTGGCTCATCTCCAGGCCGGACACGAGCACGCCGCCGGCGTTGGCAGCCTTACCGGGCATAAAGGCGACGCCGTTCTCCTGGAAGTAGGTCGTGGCCTCGATGGTCGTGGGCATGTTCGCGCCCTCGCCGACCACCTTGCAGCCGTTGGCGACGAGCGCCTGAGCGTCCTCGAGCAGCAGCGTGTTCTCGCGAGCGCAGGGCAGCGCGATGTCGCAGGGAAGCTGCCACACGCCGCGGCCGTCACCCTCGTGCCACACGGCACCAGGCTTCTCGTCAACGTACATGGCGAGCGTGACGCCCTTGTCGTGGCCGGAGCGCTTCTTGTTGTAGACATGCTCGAGCACGGTGTAGTCGATGCCGTCGGGATCCTCGACCCAGCCGTGGGTGTCGGAGCAGGCCAGCACCTTGCCGCCGAGCTGGGAGACCTTCTGGACCGCGTAGATAGCGACGTTACCGGAGCCGTGAACCACAACGTTCTTGCCCTCGAAGGAGTCGCCGCGGCTCTTGAGGTACTCGTCCACAAAGTAGACCAGGCCGTAGCCGGTGGCCTCGGTACGGGCGAGCGAGCCGCCAAAGGAGAGGCCCTTGCCGGTGAGGACGCCGGTCCACTCGTTGGTCAGACGCTTGTACTGACCGAACATGTAGGCAACCTCGCGGCCGCCAACGCCCAGGTCCCCGGCGGGAACGTCGGTGTTGGGGCCGATGTGGCGATAGAGCTCGGTCATGAAGGACTGGCAGAAGTGCATGATCTCGTTGTTAGACTTGCCCTTGGGGTCAAAGTCGGAACCGCCCTTGCCGCCGCCCATGGGAAGGGTGGTCAGGCTGTTCTTGAGGATCTGCTCCAGGCCCAGGAACTTGAGCATGCCCAGGGTGACCGTCGGGTTAAAGCGCAGGCCGCCCTTGTAGGGTCCAATGGCAGAGTTGAACTCGACGCGGTAACCGCGGTTGACCTGGACCTTGCCCTGGTCGTCGACCCAGGGAACACGGAACATGACGATGCGCTCGGGCTCGACGAGGCGCTCCAGCAGGGCGGCCTCCTCGTACTCGGGGTGGGCGTCGAGCGCCGGCTGGATGGTGCCGAGGATCTCGGTCGCGGCCTGGATGAACTCAGGCTGCTCGGGATAGCGGGCCTTGAGCTCGTCGAGAACTTTCTGCGTGTAGCTCATGCTTCCTCCAATGATGGGAAACGAAAAATGTCGGTCGCGGCACCCTATGCGCCGCGAACTTTATCGACTATGGATAATATCGCACTGTTGCAGCAAAGTTTCGCATAAGCAGACGAGCAGATGTTTCGTTTTGATTACGATGCAGGTAGAAGCGTTTTTGAGCACCTGACGTGCAAAACCCGTGTTTCAAACCTGTTTCGTCCACGTGTTCCAAACCACCACATTGGGGACAGACACCTTTGTGGTGGTTTTGACGAGATGCGTTGGCGGGAACGGATGTGAATCGAACACATCCAAGACGTTTTGCACGCCTCACAACGGTTTTGAAGACCGCGGGGCCCACCGGAGCCCATCCGCTCCCAAACGTGGCGGTATTTTACCAAACCCAACAGACCACAACCGAAAAGAGCGATGCGGAAACCGCTAACGCAGCGATCTCAGACCGCCGGACTCCTTGTCGAGTACTGTAAAGCGCACGGCATCCAGGTGCTCCAAGATGCTAATGGTTCGTTTGCGCGACACGCCCAGGGCTTCGCGCAGCACACTCGTGGTGGCGGCGCCGCCAGCAGCCTCGATAGCCGTCGCAACAACCTCACGCGCATGGGCCTCGGCAGCGGCGGACAAGGCAACGTCGCGCTCGACCTTAACGATCGAGTGGTTGAGCGAAAGCTCGCGCAGTACACGCGTCATGGTGTCGCGATCGAGCTGCAACTGTTCGCTCACCTCGGGAAGCGTCGGCGCATTAAGACCGGCCTCATCCAGCAGGGCCACGATACGCTGGCCAGCCTCGCGCACCACGCGTATCGCCGCGGCGGCGGAATGCGGGTCGAACACCTCGGCACCGTCGACGGCGCACACGCCACGTGCACAGCCCTCGGCAATAAGTGCCATCGCGACATCGTTACCGGCGCCCGGCCAAGCCGCGTGCGCGACCGCACCGGACGTAAAGCCGATCTCTTTGGGAGCCGCCGCGTGCATGGAGGACAAGGCCGCAGCCAGCACATCCATTGCAGCATCGAGAGCCGAGGCATCTGCGTAGAGCACCGCACCGCCCGCAGCAAGCTCGCACACGGCAGCCTGGTCCACAAGCCCACGCAAAACGATCTCGACCTCGCCGGTAACAAGATCGAGCGCTGCGGCAACACCGGCAGCAGCAACAGGCAGCGTTTGCAGCGCCAGCCACGCGTGTACGCCGTCCGCGACATCTCCGGACTCAAGCGCCGCATACAACGCGCGCTCCCCCGCCGACAGGACCCGCGCGCGGCGACAGCGCGATAGCAGGACGCGTCCGCCGCCAAGCAGCGAAATCGGCGAATACGACAGAATGACGGCATGATCGCCGGCGCGCAACGGCAGCGGCCGTTCCAGGCGCACCTGCACCACACGCGTCTCGCCGACCGCAATAGGCGGCTCGTCGTCTAAAAGCATAATGCGGCCGAGCACCTCAGCCGTGCCCGCCATAACGTGCACGCGTGTACCCGAAGCAAGAACGCCGGCTCGCACGCCATCGCGCCCCACATATGTCAGTTGCATCAAAAAGCGCAGCGTCTGGCCCACGCGACCCTCGACGCCGAGCATCTCGCCGCGCTTGAGGCCCGCCACGCCATCGCCCACCAGGTTCAGGGCGACGCGCTGGCCGGGAACCGCGCACTGGGTATCCCCGTGAACCTGCACCCCGCGCACGCGACAGCGCGTTTGCGACGGCAGCGCAACGAGCTCATCGCCAACCGAAACGGGACCGTCGTGCAGCGTACCCGTCACGACGGTTCCGGTGCCGCGGATGCTAAAGCAACGGTCGATGGGAAGACGGGGCGCGGCGCCCGAGCCAGCGGTCGCCTCCAGATGCTCCGACCAGCACGAACAAACCGTGTTATCGAGCGTCGTAAGCAGCTCGTCCAGGCCCTCGCCCGTCTTGGAGGACACCGGCACTATAGAGGCACCCGCAAACACGGTCCCGTCCAGAAACGCCTCGACATCGAGCTCCGCCAGCGCGGCAATCTCGTGGTCGGCCAAATCGCGCATCGTGAGTGCGACGACCATGCGCGTCACACCCAACAGCTCCAGAACCCGAACGTGCTCGCGGGTCTGCGGCATCACGCCCTCAACGGCCGAAACCGCCAGCAACGCAACGTCCACGCCGGTGGCGCCCTGCACCATGGCGCGCAGATAGTGCGCATGCCCGGGTACGTCGACCAAGCCGACAAGCTTGCCGCTGGGAAGCTCGAGCTCGCCAAAGCCGAGCTCAGTGGTCATGCCTCGGCGCCGTTCGACCTCCAGACGGTCGGGATTTTTGCCGGTCAGCGCCTCGATAAGGGCCGACTTTCCGTGGTCGACGTGTCCTGCCGTTCCGACGATAACGGGACATTCGACAAGCTCGCGCGCGGTCATCGACGCAAACCTGCCCGCACGGCATCCGCCAACGCAGACGCACACAGGTCAAGGTCGGTGTCGCGCAAAAGCGTGCGAACGTCAAAAAGCACCTGGTCGTGCCGCACGCGCGTCACAACCGGCGTATCGGGCTCCTGTACCATAGCGCGCTTTAGGCCATCGGCGGATAGACGCCCATCGACGGGACAGACGGCAACGCAAAAAGTTGGGAGCTCGACGGTCGGCAGCGAACCGCCGCCCGGAGCAGACACGCCCTCGACAACCTGCAGCTCCACCGCCTCCTCACACTGAGACTCGCGAAGCTTGCGCAGCATGCGGTCATGCAGGCGCTTGGCCTGACGCTCGAGCGGAGCCGGCGCGCCGGAAAGCATGTTGAGCACCGGGATCTCCCGATGCGCTGTATCGGATCCGGTCACATACAGGCGCAAAGTGGCCTCGAGCGCCGCGAGCGTGAGCTTGCCGGGGCGAAGCGCGCGCATAAGCGGATGCGAGGCACAGGCGGCGATTACCTGGGCGCTACCGAGAATAATGCCCGCTTGCGAGGCGCCGAGCAGCTTGTCGCCCGAGCACGAGACGACGTCAACGCCGGCGCAAAGCGAGGCGGACGTGGGCTTCTCCCCAGCATCGACGAGCACCTCATCTGTAAGCAAAGCGCCCGAGCCCTGGTCCTCGTACAGTAACAGCCCGTGCTCATGCGCCAGCGCAGAAAGCTCCGCCGCGGAAACCTCCTCGTGGAAACCCTCGATACGGTAGTTAGAAGGATGAACTTTCAAGATCATCGCCGTATTGGGCGTAATGGCGCTTCGGTAATCATCCAGATGCGTGCGGTTGGTGGAGCCCACCTCGACAAGCTTGGCACCCGAAGCCGCCATGATATCGGGAATGCGGAAGCTGCCGCCCACCTCGACAAGCTCGCCACGGCTCACGATGACCTCTTTGCCGCTTGCATGCGCGGCAAGCACCAGCAGCACCGCCGCGGCGTTGTTGTTGACAACCAGGGCGTCCTGCGCCCCCGTGAGCGTGCGCAGCAGACGCGCGGCATGCTCTTTGCGGCCCCCACGGGCACAGGTCGCGACGTCATACTCAAGCGTGCTGTAGCCGCGGGCGACATCGGCCACCGCCTGCACCGCTGCGGGAGCAAGCGGAGCACGGCCCAGATTGGTGTGAATCACAACGCCCGTCGCGTTGACGGCAGGGCGCAGGGTCGGCAGCGACAGGCGATGGGTCCGCTGCTCAATTGCCAAGGCGAGCTCGCGCTTGTTCCTTGCAGGGGCGCCGGAGCGAATCGCCGCGCGCTCGGCATCGAGCTCGGCGTCAATCGCCTCGCGTACCATCGTGTCGCCTGCATCGCCAGCAGCCTTCATGACCGGCCACTCGGCAAGCAGCTCGTGAACGGCGGGAATGGAACGCAGGCGGCCGCGCACCTCGGCAGACATGGATTCGCAGTCGCTCATGAAAAGCCTTTCGACATGTTCAATAAAAAGCTGGTCCCCCGCGATCGTCATCGGGCAAATAAATACCGGCGCGCACGCAAAAGGGACAGGTCCATTATGGCAGCTCGTGACAAGACGTCGAAGCGCCTCGTCTAAAACCTGCCAAAATAAACCTGTCCCTTTTTGGTCGGTTATGGCTTGGTGGCTTTAGGCCTCCTTATTGGCGTAGATAAACCAGTAGCCCAGCGCCACGATCAGGGCGCCACCCACGATATTGCCCAGCGTGGCGACCGTAAGGTTGAGCGCCAACCCGGCAGCGTTGAGGGCATCGGCGCCAGCGACATCGGCTCCATAGCCGCAGGAGTGCATCAAAATACCCATGGGCAAAAAGTACATGTTGGCAACGCAGTGCTCAAAACCGCAGGCCACAAAGGCGGCAATGGGCAGCAAAATGCCCACGACCTTATCGACCACGGTCTTGCCGGCAGTGCCGATCCATACGGCCAGGCAGACAAAGATGTTGCACAGAATGCCGCGGAAGAAGATGGTAACGGCGTCGATCGTAACCTTACCGGCGGCGACGCTCACCATGGCGTTGGCGACGGCCTCGCCGTTGAGCTTGTAAATAGCTGCCATGTAAATCAAAAAGACAACGAACAGGGCGCCGGCAAAATTGCCGATCCACACAATAGCCCAAGCCTTGAGCATCTGGACGAGCGTGATCTTGTTGCTCTTAAGCGCGCAGACCATAAGCGAGTTGCCGGTAAACAGCTCCGCGCCGCAAATAAGCACGAGCACCAGCCCCAGGCAAAAAGCAAGGCCACCTACAAAGCGCTGAGCGCCCCAGCCAAGGGACGCATCGCTCAGAAAGACCGTGAAGAACAGGCCGCCAAAGGCGATGAACGCACCGGCGAACATAGCGAGCAAAAAGGCCTTCGAGACCGGCAGGTTAGCCTTGGTAACGCCGGCGGCCTCAGTCTTGGCCTCGATCGCGGCGGGCGCCAGGCAATCGGGGGTGGGATATTCTGCCTTGAAATCTGCCATGTCAGTCACTTCTTTCCTAATCAGCAGGGACGAGCATTGCCAATGCAAAGGCCCCGCGTCGGACGGTCAAAACAAAACAGGTCAGAAGTAAACGTACCTCTGACCTGCAAATTACTTGGAGCGGGCGACGGGAATCGAACCCGCGTCATCAGCTTGGAAGGCTGGGGTTCTACCATTGAACTACGCCCGCAAGATATGGTCGGGACGACAGGATTTGAACCTGCGACATCCTGCTCCCAAAGCAGGCGCGCTACCAAACTGCGCCACGTCCCGAAGGTGTTGAGCAGCTAAGGTCTAAACCTTGCGTGTCCCAAAGCGAAGGAAATTATAGGGGAGACTCCCCGCCTGTGCAAGCGACGATACCCTAGCTCCTCGAATGTGCGACAAACCGGCTGTGGAGCAGGCCAATCACAAACGCCACCACGGCAACCGGCGCCCATGCGGCTCCAATGTCGGCCAGCGGCAGCGCATCGAACGGCAGCCACACGCCTGCAAAGAACGCGTCGCGGATCGAGGTGATCACGCTCTGCACCGCGACAACGCCGCCGACCCAGACCCACACCTGCGGATGCGCGTCGCAAAAACCGTGCACTAGGCCCATAAGCACCAGAACAATTGCAACAGGGTACAGGGCGTTGAGCATGGGCACCGAGAACATGAGGATCACGTCGAGGCCCACGTTTGAGAGCACGCACGAAAACGCCGCGAACACAAAGGCGAGTATCGCAAAGGGACGGCGCATGGCCTCCTCGGAAGCCTCTGCTCCCCCTTCGACCACATACGTCTCGCAGAAGTAACGCGAGCAGCAGCTGATGAGGCCGATGCATACGTTCATGCAGGCGAGGAAGAAGATCGCAAAGACCACGACCGTGCCGGCAAGGCCAAAGTGCATGGAGGCCGAGCGGGCGAGGATGGCGGCTCCGTTGGTGGCATCGGGCATCACGGTGCTCAGCTGCGTGCCGGCAAGCGCCAGACCGCAGTAGATGATGGCCATGAGCACACCAGCGATCACGCCGGAGCGCGAAATCTCGAAGGCCACGCGCTTGTCGTCGGTAACGCCCAGCTCGTGGATGGTCTCGGCGATGATGATGCCAAAGGCGAGCGACGCGAGCAGGTCCATGGTCTGATAGCCGGTCAAAAAGCCCTGCACGGCGGCACCGGCATCGTAAGGAGCCTGCGGCGCGGCAGCGGAACCCAGCGGCGAGACCACGGCAGCGCCCACGACCAATACGATAAGGGCGATGAGCGCGGGGCCCGTAATGCGGCCGAGCACGCGCGTAATGACACCCGGGCGCAGCGTGAGCACAAAGGCGACGGCAAAGAAGGCGACGGCAAACACCAGGCGGGCCGTGCCGAGCGAGACACCCTCGGGCAGCAGCGGCACCAGCATCTCGAAGGCCGTGGAGCTCGTGCGCGGAATGGCCAGACACGGACCGATAGCCAGATACACCGCCGCGACAAAAAACTCGCCAAACTTGGGGTGCACACGACCGGCAAGCTCGCGCGCCGTTCCGGCAAGTGCCACGGCAATAAAGCCCATGACGGGAAGGCCGATGGCGGCAATCAGAAAGCCGAGCATGGCGAGCGGCGTGGCAGAGCCCGCCTGCAGCGCCAGCAGCGGCGGAATAATGAGGTTGCCGGCGCCAAAGAGCATCGAGAACAGGGCGATGCCGACGGTGAGGACATGGTCGGAGCGCAGACCGCGCGGGGCGGATGATGCCATAGGACCACCTTTCGGGTCGAAACAAAACGGGACGGGCAAAAGACCCGTCCCGCAAGTATATACGCTTTAGCAGGCTAAATCGTGCAGAGCGTCAATCGCGGTGTCGACTTCCTCGTCCGTGTTGAAATACCCAAACGAGAAGCGAACGACACCCTGGCGCTCGGTCCCCAGTGCGCGGTGCATGAGCGGAGCGCAGTGGGCGCCGGGGCGCGTCGCAATCCCCCACCCTTGCATGAGCGCGTCCGAGACCTCGGCCGAATCGATATCGCCCACGTTAAGCGAAACGATCGCCGAGCGCACGGGCTGGTCAAACGCACCGTAGAGCGCAATGCCGGGAATGTCGCGAACGCCGGCGAGGAAGCGCTCGGCAAGCGCACGTTCGCGTGCCGCAATCGCCTCTACCCCGCCCTGGGCCTCGATAACGTCGAGGCCGGCGGAAAGGCCGGCGATACCGTGACCGTTGAGCGTGCCCGCCTCAAGACGCGTGGGCCACTCTTGCGGCTGCAGCGCATCGAAGCTGCGCACGCCCGTGCCACCCATGGCCCAAGGAGCCACGTCAATGCCTTCCGCCACGGCTAGGCCACCGGTCCCCTGCGGGCCCATGAGCCCCTTGTGGCCGGTAAAGCACACCACGTCGAGCCCCATGACCTGCATATCGATATGCGCCGTGCCGGCAGACTGCGAGGCATCGACGATCACAAGCGCGCCGGCCGCATGGGCCATGGCAGCCACGCGTGCAATGTCGACCGCGTTGCCGGTCACATTGGAGGCGTGTGTCACCACCACGGCACGCGTGCCCGGCGTGACCAGCTGCTCGAGCTCGTCGTAGTCGAGCACGCCGTTCGCGTCGCAGCCCGCATGCTCAACAGTCACGCCCTGCTCTGCCGCCAGGCGGTTGAGCGGACGCAGCACGGAGTTGTGTTCGAGCACCGTCGTGACCACACGATCGCCGGGGCGCACCACGCCGTTGATGGCGGTGTTGAGCGCCGCCGTGGAGTTGGGCGTAAAACAAATATGGTCCACCCGCGGGCAGCCCAGCAAGCGCGCAAGCTTGGTGCGGCAGCTGTGGATGGTGCGCGCCGCGTCGAGCGCACCCGACGTGGCGCCTCGCCCAGCATTGCCGAGCGAGCACATCGCCTGCACCACGGCATCGATGACCGCCTGAGGTTTGTGCATGGTCGTCGCCGCGTTATCCAGGTAGATCATCGCACGACCTCCCACATATCGATCACAGTAAAGCCCTCGGTGGGAACGTCCGCCGCGGCAAGCTCGCTTCGCAGCAGTGGTTCATTTTCAGGCAGGGCTTTCCATGCCAGGCCGCAGCCGGCAGCAACCTCTCCGGGTACGGGAATCGTTCGCCCGGGAAGGCCACGCTCACGGCACAGAGACTCGCAGCCCATGGCGGCCGCCGTGGTGGGAAACGTGATGACAAGCGCCGGGCGCTTTTCTCTCATGGCAATCCCACCCAGGCGCTACGGACGCACGACGCGGCCGGCCTGCTCCATCTTTTCGACGATCACGTACATGTTCGTGACATCGCCCACGGCAAGCTGGTCCTTAATGCCAAAGTGGTCGAGGCAGGTGCCGCAGGTAAGGATCTCGACACCCTGCTCGGCCAGGCCCTTGAGGTCGTCAAGCACCGGCGACCCCTCGACGGTGAGTTTGGCGCCGCCGTTGTAGAAGAGCATCGTGGCGGGCAGCTCCTCCTGCTGCGTCACGGCAAAGATAAAGGCCTTCATGAGCTTGTGGCCCAGCTCATCGTCGCCGCGACCCATGCAATCGGTGTAGACGGCCACGACCAGCTTGCCCTTGCCGGCGCTGGCGTCGCAGAAAGCGGCGCCGTCCTGCTCAGGATCGGCCACGGCAACGGCGCCGGCGGTCGCCACGATCACGTGCCACTCGGCATCGGCGACCTTCTCGACCGAGGCCGTGCAGCCCTTTTCCTGTGCCATCTTGGAGATGTTCTTGACGGCCGTCTCGTTGTCGACCGAGGTCACCACAGCACCCTCGCCATCAAGCTGCTTCAGAGCTTTGAGCGTCTTGACGACGGGCAGCGGGCAGGCATCGCCCATGGCATTGACTTCAATTTTGGTAGACATAGCAAATCCTTTCAAAAGGGACCGCCCAGAACAGTAGACGGTCGCATAAACGGTTTTCCTTAATGCACAACGTGAACGGCAGGACCACCCGGCACCGCCTCGCACACGCGGCCGATTGTGGCGGCAACGCGACCTTCGGCATGCAGGCGGCGGGCGAGCTCATCCACATCGGCAGCAGGCGCTGCGATGAGCAGGCCGCCCGAGGTCTGCGGATCGTACAGCGCATCCAGCATTCCCGGCTCCAGGTCATCGTCGGCCGCCACGCGCGGGCCAAAGAAATCCTGGTTGCGGTAGGCGCCGGCAGGGATAATGCCCAGACGCGCCATATTGAGCACCTGGTCAAAGAGCGGCACCGCCCCCGACACAAGCTCAATCTGCACACCTGAGCCCTCGGCCATCTCGCACGCGTGCCCGATCAGGCCAAAGCCCGTGACATCGGTGCAGCCGTGAAGCTCGAGGCCCTCGGCCAGACGAATCGGGGCCTCGTTGAGGGTGCGCATCGAGTCGAACATGGCTGCGGCCTCGTCCTGCTCGATGAGCTCGCCCTTAATGGCCGTGGTGATGATGCCAGAGCCGATCGCCTTGGTCAGCAGCAGGACATCGCCAGCGCGCGCGCCGCTGTTGGCGAGCATGCGGTCGAGCGAGACAAAGCCGCTCACGGACAGGCCGTACTTGGGCTCGTCGTCGTTGATGGTATGGCCGCCCGCGATGGAGCAACCCGCCTCGACGCACTTATCGGCGCCACCCGCCAGAATCTCACCTGCGACCTCGACGCCCAGGCAACTGGGAATGCACAGCAGGTTCATGGCATGGCTCGGTCGTCCACCCATGGCATAAATGTCCGACAGCGAGTTGGCCGCCGCGATCTGACCAAACAGGAACGGGTCGTCGACCATCGGCGGGAAGAAGTCGACGGACTGCACGAGGCCCAGGTTTTCGCCAACACGAAAAACACTAGCATCGTCGGAGGTATCGAACCCCACGAGCAGGTTGTCGTTATGCACATTGGGTAAGTCGCCCAGGACCTGGGCGAGGGCTCCAGGAGCCAACTTAGCGGCTCAACCGCTCGCGGCAGTCATAGACGTGAGCTTAATCTGATCGTCAGCCATCGATACCTCCTCTCATCGGTCAATCATTTCCTCCCAGTATACGCATGAATGCAGGCCCACGGCCGATGCATTAATCGAGCGCCTGTGCGCGAATCGCCGCGCCGATGGCACCGGCAAAGCGAGCCTGGGGCGAGGTGGTCACCGGCGACCCCAGCAGCTCGCCCAACCGCTCCACCACGAAGGCGTTCTCGCACAGGCCACCGGTCAGGTAGTACGGGGCGCCCGCGGCCTGCCCGGCCATGGTCGCCACGCGCGAGACCACGCTGTCGATCACGCCACGTGCGATGTTCTCGCGCGGCTCACCGCGACCGATCAGGCTAATGACCTCACTTTCGGCAAACACCGTGCACATGCTGGAAATCTTGGTAGGCTCGCCGGAACGCGCCAGGTCGGCCATCTGCTGTTGAGAAATACCTAGGCGGTCGGCCATGATCTCCAAAAAGCGCCCCGTGCCGGCAGCGCACTTGTCGTTCATGGCAAACTTGGCCACGCGGCCATTTTTAAGCTGAATGACCTTGGTGTCCTGGCCGCCCACGTCAATCACCGTGCCGCGATCGCCAAACAGACGCACGGCACCGGCGCCGTGGCAGGTAATCTCGGTCACAACCTTGTGGGCGTATGGCACAGCCACGCGCCCGTAACCCGTGGCCACCACACGCGCAGAATCGGATGCAACGTCAAAGCCCGCCGCCGCGAGCGCCTCGCGCAACCTATCGGCGGCATCGACCGAGGAGAACCCGGTTGGCTGCACGCACGTCCACGCCACCGAACCCTCACCATCGACCACAGCAGCCTTAGCCGCCGTAGACCCGATATCGACCCCGATCCCTATCATGGCTCTCTCCTAATCCAAACATCAAAGACAGCGGCGCGTTCAGGCGCCTTAGCTCTAGGTTTCTCAGGTGCCGGAGGTTGCCCCGAAAGAGGAGCGCGGCGTACTTTGGTACGCAAGCGACGGTTTGAGGGGCAAGATCCGGTGCCTGAGGAAGCTAGAGGGTTTCGATGAAGGCGGCGATGCGGGTCTCGATCTGGCCCATGTCGCCGTTGCTGTAGTCGGTCTCGATCTTCATATACGGAATACCCGCACCCTCGACGGCCTCCTGCATGCGTGCACTCTCCACGTTAAAGGTGTGGCACGCCTGGAGCACGCTCTCCACTACGCCATCGACGTGATACTTCTCGCACATGGCCAGCGTGTTCTCCATACGACCGTCGTTGGGCGTCATAACCGAGCAGTTGATATCCAGGTAGCGGTCGGCGATCGCACGCAGGATGTCGGGCGCATCCGGGTCGACCATCATGGCCGCCGTGCGCTCACCCGAGCAGTCATCCATACACACGACCACGCCGCCGTTGGACTCGATGGTGCGACCGATCTTGTTGATTACGCCGCCCACCGGGCAACCGGTGATCAGGATGCGCTTGGCATCCGCCGCAACCGGGTGCTCGCCGGCCTCGTAGGCCTCGCGCAGGTTAGCGACCTTTTGCTCCAGCTGCTGCGTATAGGCCTCGATATCAAAGCTGAACGTACCGGCAAACATGGTGCTCATCAGATCGACGCCGCTCATGGCCGCCGGCTGGTTGGCCTGCAGCGCAAACATCTCGAGCTGGGCCGCACGCAGGCGATTGCGACGACGGGCAGCAGCGCGTAGGTCGCCGTCGGTAATCGTAATGTCGTAGAAGTTCTCGAGCTCCTCCTTGAGCAGACGGCACTCCTCGTACCAGCCCTCGCGCTCGTAGGCGCGGTCGCGGCCCTGCGGTAGGTGCAGAATGTGCGTGCGCTTGAGCTCGTTGAGCAGCTCGTACATCTTCTTCTTGCCGTCGCAGGTGGTCTCGCCGATGATCATGTCGCTAAAGTACGTAAACGGGCACTTTTGCGAATAGGCAAAACCATACGTCGACTTGATGAGCGGGCAGAGGTTTGCCGGCAGCACCTTCTCGGCCTCGGGAATCACCTCGTCGGACGTACCGCACAGAGCCACGCTCGAGGCGCCCGCGGCATCGATAATCTCGAGCGGCGTATAGCTGCACAAAAAGCCGACCAGGCGATTACCCGCCTGCTTGTAATCCTTAACGCGAATAAACGCCGCCTTGCGTTGTTCGTTAAACTCCTCAAACGTGCTGGGCAACGGCTGCTCAATATTTTCCGACATATAACTCCTAAACCTTTTAACCAACCAAGGAAGCGGCTTTCCCAGGTGCCCGAGGTTGCCGTGAAAGAGACGCGCCGCGTACTTTCGCACGCAAGCGACGGTTTGAACGGCAAGATCGGGTGCCTGGGAAAGCCGCCGGGACGGATAGCCCTAAATGGTTTCCAAGAAGGCCTCGATCCTGGTTTGCAGTTGGCCTGCATCCTCACCGGCGTAGTCGGTCGTGATGTGCATAAACGGAATGCCGGCTTCCTCGGCGGCCTTCTCCACGGCAAACGACTCCATCTCATAGAGCGTGCAGAACTGCAGGGCCACGTCGACGATGCCGTCGGCATGCAGGTCCTTGGCCATCTGGACAATGTCCTTCATACGCTGGTCGTTGGGCGTAAAGACGGCGCAGTTGATCTTAAAGTAGCGCTCGGCGATGGCATCGAGCATCTCGTCCACCGTCTCACCGGACTCGTCGACCAGGTCCTTGTAGTAGCGCGAGCCCGTGCAGGACTCCTCGCCTACCACAACGCCGCCGGCTTTCTCGATGAGGTTGAACAGCTTCCAGTTGGGCACGGCCATGGGCGTGCCGGTGTACAGGATGCGCTTGGTCCCCTTGGGCGCCACGCCCTCGCCAGCCTCGACACGCTGCTCGCACTCAGCCGCCATATCGTTGATGGCTCCGGTCAGACGCGGCGTGTCGTCCATAAAGGCGGCCTGAACGGTCAGTAGGCTGTCGAGACCGCTAATAGGTGCAGGGTCGGCAGCGCGCGTGGCAGCGAGGCGCTGCAGGGCGCGGCGCTTCTCATTGACGGCGTGGATGGCAGCCTTCAGACGCTCGGGCGTAATCTTGACGCCGCACTCTTCCTCGATCTTGGCGGCGAGTTTCTTGACCTCGGCCTTCCAGGTCACGAGCGTCGACTCGTCGTGCACGTTGGGAATATCCATGACGTACATGTTCTTTTGCGTTGCAAAGAACTCGTAGGCCTTCTTCTTGCCATCGCAGGTGTTCTCGCCTACCACTAGGTCACTCGACTCAATGTAGGGGCAGACCTCGCCCAGCTTAAAGCCGGCAAAGCTCTTGATAAGCGGACAGGTGTTGCGCGGCAGATGCTCCTCGACCTTGTCCGTTGCCCAATCGGCACCCGTGCACAGACCAACGGGAATGCCGTCACAGGCAAGCACGATCTCCTCGGGCACGTACACGCAGAACGAGCCCACGATTTTGGTGGCCTCGCCAGCCTCCTTCTTGTCGAGCATCTCCTTAATGCGGCCGCTATGGATGTTGGTGGCCACAAAGTCCAGGTAGGACGTGGACTTGGGGCGATTGTTCTGCGTCAGGAACATGTCGCCGTACATCTGGCCCACGGCGCCCAGCAGCATATCGTGGTCGGCAAGATTCATGCCGAGGCTCTCCCACATCGGATGGAAATCGAATTCTTCAGCCATAACGGTTCCCCTCTCGAACCAAAAACGGATAACAGCGGTATCGATGCACGACGGGCGGCGATTGCCCGGCCGTGCTCAAAACCGGATTTTTAGGGAACCTACTTTGCGGTCGATTATTTAGTTGTGCGTCGTCTCTCCCGGAGCCGTGAACATACCTGCTCATATGCGGCTCCGAGCCATATACAGGGCGCGCGCCGCAATACGACACGAATATGTCATCTGCGGCATCGACGCACCCTCCTATTTCTTATCGAAGGCAATTATACCGGCGGTCGTCGTCCAGACGAACACCGCCGACACACGTACGACAGCATCGGAGCACAAGATGTCTAATGCCCGAACCTACCCTCTGATAATTATTTATCATATTGATAAGGTTTTGTCAGTCTAGATTCGGCAAACGGTCGCGCTTCTAGGCGACCGAGGTCCCGCATGTGACAAAGGGACTGTCCCTTTGTCACATTATCGACAAACCAGATGAATTCTCTTGGCATCGAAGTGCATGCGCAGGGTCTCGTCGGCCTGCGGCAGCTCGTCGGAAGCCACGCTCACCTTGTTGACCTTCCACTGCAGACGCGTGGGCGCATCGACACGTGGCACGTCCAACAGCACCAGCCGCTCAAAGCGCGAATCGCTCACCCGGGCCACGTGTAAGTCGTAGCTGTTACGACCCCGCTCGGCACGGTTGTCAACATGGAAGTAACTTGCGCGAATCCCCAGGTACGCCACATCATCAGGAACCTCGCGACCCACATTAAAGGTCATGCCCCAGTCGAGAGCCTCAACTTCTTCGTCGCCGATCTTGCACGCCCGGCTTGTGTTCTTGCAGCCCGTCAAGCGCAGCGCGGCCAAGGTTTGCGGCCGGCGGACCACATCTTCGACGGAGCCGATCTCCTCCACATGCCCGTTATGCATCACGCAAATGCGCTGGCACAGGCGACACGCTTCGTCGATATCGTGGCTCACGTAGAGCACGGTGCGGTTGCATACGTCGAACAGGTCGAGCATGTTCTGCTCGAGCGCGCTCTTGAGGTAGGCATCGAGCGCGCTCATGGGCTCGTCGAACATAAAAATGCCCGGGTGTGCCGCCACCATGCGCGCAAGCGCCACGCGCTGCTGCTGACCACCCGAGAGGCGTGCGGGATAGCGGTCGGCAAAATCGGCCAGACCAAAAATGCCCAGATAGCGCTCGGCGAGCTTTTTGCGTGCAGCGACGTCACCCGCATCCTGTACGCCGGCGCACACGTTATCGGCCACCGTCATATTGGGAAACAGCTGATAGTTTTGGAACAGCAGGGCGCATTTACGCTCCTGGGGCGATAGGTTGATGCCCGCCGCCGAATCAAAAAAGGTCACGCCGTTGACGACGATCTTGCCCTCGTCGGGCGTCTCCACACCGGCAATGCAGCGCAGCGTGCAGCTCTTGCCGCAACCCGAGGCGCCCAGCAGTGCCACGCGCTCCTCGCCGGCCTCAAGATGCATGTCGAGCACAAACCCGGGATAACGTTTCTTAATATCCAAAACGAGCGACATGGCCTATCGACCTCCCGTCGAGACGGCGTCATCGCGCATGAGCTCGGCCAGCGCCTCGCGATCGATACGCAGCGCATCGCCGCCGACCGGGTCGAGCGAATCGCCCTGTCCGGCGAAATCTTTGGCCTGCCTGCGCTCCGCACGGGAAAGGCCCCGTTCGCGATACTTTTGCGAATGCGCCGTGTACATGTTGATGAACAGGATGACCAGGAAACTGAACACGATTACGACAATGACCCAAAAGAGAGCTACCGACGTGTTGCCGCCCATCCACTCAAAGTAGATGGCGATGGGAATGGTCTGCGTAATGCCGGCATAGTTGCCCGCAAAGAACAGCGTGCAGCCAAACTCTCCCATGGCGCGGGCAAAGGCGAGCACCGTACCGGCGGCAATCGAGGGCCAGCCGAGCGGCATCATAAGCTTGGTAAAGATGCGACGTTCGGACCACCCGAGCGTGCGCGCGGCGTCGAGCATCTGCGTGTCGAGGCTCTCGAAGGCTCCGAGCGCCGTGCGGTAGACCAGCGGAAACGACACAACGACGGCCGAAATGACCGCCGCGGGCCAGGTAAAGACGATCGAGATGCCGTGCGCGATGAGCCACTGGCCCACCCCGGTCGAGCGGCCAAACAGCATGAGGAGCAGAAAGCCGCAGACCGTGGGCGGCAGCACCATAGGAATCGTAAAGACCGAATCGAGCAGGCCCTTGATGCGACTCGAGGTACCCATAGTCTTCCACGCGGCAAACAAGCCCAGTGCAAAGGCAATCAGCAGGGCAAGGCCGCTCGTTTTGATAGACACCCAAAACGGGCGGTAGTCGATGCCGCCTAAAAAGGAGGCCAAAGAGGTCAAGGGCCCCTGCTCATTCCGCAACACGACTGACGATGCTTCTACCATTTGAGCGCTATCAAGCCAACGCGCGCCGCCCTTGGCATCACCCGAGGCCGATGCAATCACCACATAGCGGTCCCCATCCGCACCGCGTTCGTCAAAGCCATAGGTATACCCGCCGGCATCAAACGTTGCTTCCGCCGTGACATACCAAGGAAGATCCACGTCCCCCAGCTGCGCACCTCCCATGCAGTTTGCGCTGTCGAGCTCACAGACGAGGGCCTTGAGGCCCGATACGCACTCGTTGTCCTGCGGATCCAATCCATACTTCTCGACCGCCTTGGGCGATATCCACACCACAACGCGATCGGCAGCAGGCGCCACTACAAGGTCCACGTCCTCGTCAACGGGAAACCGGTAGCCCTCAGGCTGGCCCTCCATGGCACGAGCGGTCCCCTTGGCCAACCGCTCAAAACCCTCGATCCCATAGGAAAGCCCATGAGCGGTCGCAGCAACCTGGGCCCCGTCCTCGGCGTCCCCAGCAAACGCAAATCCCGGCACCCAGCAAAGCGCGAAGGTCAAAGCACAGGCGACAAGCATGCGGAATCTATTAAGCACAAAAAGCTCCAAGAGAATACAAGGACGGAGTTAAACACAAAACGATGGAATTATCGCGCCAAGCCGCACTACGCGGAAAGCTCAAAGCCGTATTTGGCCCAAATCTTCTGGGCCTTCTTGTTGGACAGGCAAAAGTCGATAAACGCCTTGGCCTCGTCGGCATGTTCGGAGCCATCGGCGACAGCGCCCGGATACACGATGGGCTTATGCGAGTCCTCGGGACACACAAAGGCCTCCTCGATGCCGTCGTAGCGGTAGATGTCGGAGCTGTAGACAAAGCCAGCCACGCAGTCGCCTGTAGAGACGTAAGACGCAGCCGTGCCGACCTTGTCGGCCAGGGCCACCTTGTCGGCGATCTCGGGGGCGTACTCGCCGTCGTCGCCCTCGGTGCCGGTGTAGAGGCCCACGGAGGCCAGGGCCTGGTTGGCGTACTTGCCGGCGGGAACGGTCTTGGCGTCGCCAATGGCGATCTTGCCGTCCAGATTCGCGACGTCGGCGATGGCCTCGACCTTGGTGTCGGAGCCCTCAGCGCGAATGATCACGAGGTCGTTGACGAACATATCCTCACGGGTGTCGGCGTCGACGAGCTCGGCGGCCTCGGCGTCATCCATGGTGCCCTTGGAGGCTGTGATGAGCACGTCAACGGCGGCACCGGCGCGCATCTGCTCGACGAGGTCGCCGGAGGCCTTGAACTGCGTGTCGGCAAAGGCGGTGCCGGTCTGGTCGGTATAAAGCTCCTGAACCTCGGGCAGAGCCTTCTCGAGCGAGTTGGCGGCAAAGACCTGCAGCTCGACAGCTTTCTTGGAAGATGCCTTAGCAGAACCGGCATCGGATCCGGCCGGCTCGGACGTATTGTTGCCCGAGCAGCCGGCAAGACCAAGGCCGGCAGCGGCGACAGCAGAAAGCGAGACGAATCCGCGGCGAGAAACCATATCGAACATGTTCAACCCTTTCGGACCTTGTGCCCGGGTACCCCACCGCGAGCTTTATTCTGTAATTAGATTATACTTTCGTGCGAATAATATCAGTGATAAAGATTTCTCGCCTGATAATTTTCTTTTACCAATAACCACGAGACGGCCCGCGCTGTCGATGCATAAAAAGGCGGAGCGACTCGCAAGGTCGCTCCGCCGCAGGTAGTGCGCTTATTTGGTGTGCCCGCCGCCCGCCGTCATCTGGGCCGCATGCTCCAGCTGGTCGCTCACGGCCTCCCAGCTTTCGCGGGCCGCTTTCGTGGATCCCGGAAAGTTGATGACAAGCGTATACCCACGCTGCATGCACACGGCGCGCGAGAGCATGGCGCGGCGCGTCTTGGTCATGGAGTACGCACGGATCGCCTCGGCAATACCCGGCACATCGCGATCGCAGACGGTACGCGCCGCCTCGGGCGTCACATCGCGCATCGAAAGCCCCGTGCCGCCGCAGGTGAGCACGACATTGGCGTGGCACTCATCGGCGGCTTCCACAATGGCATCACCGATCTCGCTGACGTCGTCGCGCACGACCACATGCGAGGCGACCGTCCAGCCCTGCGCCTCGATAAGTTCCTCGAGTGCGGCTCCAGCCTCGTCCTGGGCAAGATCGCGCGTATCCGAGCACGTCACGATCGATATCTTCAGCTCCATAGCATTCCTCTTACAACACGGCGCCCTCGGGCAGGTCGACGCGAACAACGTCCACGACATCGCCCACCTTGAGGTCGCACGGTCCTTCGTCAACACGCAACAGGCAGTTAGCCCGCTGCATCGTGCCGAGCAGCGCCGAATTCTGCGTCTTGGCCTCGGTCACCAACAGCTCACCGGTCTCGGGGTCGCGCAAAACCGTGGCGCGATCGAAGAAGCGGCGATGCTGTCGCTTTTTCACGCCGTGCGTGAGCGTCGCCTGCTGCACGGGACGCGTACCCTCGGCAAAGCCGCGCATCTTGCGGATCGCCGGACGCGCAAGCATCTCAAAGCCTACATACGCCGCGGCCGGATTGCCTGAAAGTCCCAGGTAGGGCTTACCCCCAAGCAAGCCAAACGTGATGGCCTTGCCCGGACGCATCGAGATGCGATCGAACAGCACCTCGCCCTCGCGCCGGACGAGCGCCGTCACGTAGTCGTAGTCGCCTGCCGAGGCGCCACCGCTCGTAATGACAAAATCGCACTCCAGCACGCCGCGATGCACCAGCTCGGCAATCGCCTGCTCATCATCGGGCGCAATGCCGTAGAACACGGGCTCGGCTCCTGCATCGAGCGCTTCGGCCATCAACGCCGACGAGTTGGAGTCGCGAATCTGCCCGCGCGCCGGCAGCTCACCCGGCGCGACCAGCTCCGTGCCCAGCGAGATAATGCCCACACGCGGCGCGGCATGCACCTTCACGCTCGCATACCCGGCGCTCGCCAACAAGCCGGCGCCCGCCGGAGCCACGACCTCGCCGGCGTGCATCACAACATCGCCGGCATGGGCCTCCTCGGCGGCAGAGCGAACGTTCTCCCCTACCTTGGCAGGCGCCGAGAACCTCACACGCGAACCCTCGTTGCCGTCACCGACGAGCACATCGACGATCTCATACTTCACCACGGCATCGGCACCTTCGGGTACCGGCGCGCCCGTCATGATGCGGACCGTCTCGCCCGCGCCGATTGTGCCCTCAAACACATGGCCCGCAGCCTCGTGTCCGATAACGTCGAGCGTCACCGGCGCCTCGCCAGATGCCTGCGCCAAGTCCGCCGAGCGCACGGCATATCCGTCCATAGCGCTGTTGGCAAACGGCGAGATGTCGATATCGGCCACCGCATCCTCTGCCAAGGGAAGACCGGCGGCCTGCCACACGGGAATCTCGACGACTTCGGTGCGATTCACGTGCGACAAGACGATCGCCTGCGCGTCCTCCAACGGAATGAGTTTCTCAGCCATATACACCTCTAGCATGCTGCGGCGCGCAACAAAAGCGCCGATTCTTTATGTTTCTCTCAGTATAATCCCTCGCCGCCTGCTCAAGACCTGGCCCGCGGCCGCGAATACATCTGTCGGCCGCAAGCCGCGAAACAAAACCAAAACCAACCCACCGGCTCGTCGCGTTTACCGCGTTTTATAATGCTCGTGTTGCAACCCAAAAGAGGAACGTATGACTTTTACCGACAAACCCGAAAGCGCAAACGAAGCGCAGGATCATTCTCAGTCGCTCGACGACGGCGGCTTTTTCTCCCTGAACGACGTCATCATGGCCGGCAGGCATCAGCTCACCCGCTCCGAGCATCTCTTGGCCGCCGACACGCGCCGCAACGCCCGCAACCTACTCGCGAGCGCCAAGTTGCTCACACTCGTCGTCATCGTCTCGCTCGCCATGGGCGTTGCCGCCTGGGCGTTTTTGACCTCGCTGAATATCGCGACCGACTATCGCGAGCACCATGCATGGGTCTACGCCTTGCTTCCCGTTGTGGGCGTTGCCACCGCATGGGTGTACAAAAACCACGGCCTTGCCGCCAAACGCGGTAACAACCTGGTCATCGACTCCGCTCTGGGCACACGCCTCATCCATATGCGCATGGCCGTTCTCACCTTCGTCTGCTCCACGCTCACGCACCTAACGGGCGGGTCGGCCGGTCGCGAGGGAGCTGCGGTGCAGATTGGCGGCACCATCGCCAGCAACATCTCGAGCCTCGCCCACCTCAAAAAGCATGACCACCACGACCTCATGCTCGCCGGCATCTCGTCGGCCTTTGGCGCCGTATTCGGTTCACCCCTTGCTGGAGCTTTCTTTGGCATGGAGATGTGCTTTATCGGCAAGATCGACTACACCGCGGGCATCTACTGCCTGGTCGCCTCGTTTACCGGCTACTTTACGTCGCTTGCCTTGGGAACCGAGTACGAGGCGAATGTCATCGCCAGCGTTCCCAACATGACACCACGGACGGTTGTCATCGTAGTCATCAGCGCCATCATCTTTGGTCTCACCGCACGTCTCTTTGCCTGGTCGGTTCGTACCGTCAAGAGCCTGTACGGCCGCTTTATCACCAATTACCTCGTTCGCGCACTCATAGGCGCACTCGTGGTTTTGGCCGCCTACGCCCTCCTCGACGCCTGGGACTACGCCGGCCTTTCCACGTGGCTTTCCGGCGCCGGGTTTGCAGGCAACACCACCCTGGCGGACGCAGCCATCAAGTTGGTCGTCACAGCGCTTACCCTGGGCGCCGGCTTCCAAGGCGGCGAGGTCACGCCTCTGTTTGGCATCGGTGCGGCGCTCGGCGGCTGGATCGGCTGCCTTACCGGGCTTGACCCCAGTTTTCTGGCGGCTCTCGGCATGCTCGGCGTGTTCTGCGCCGGCCTCAACGTGCCCATCACCACCTGCATGATGGCCATCGACCTGTTCCACGGCACGGCCGCCGGGTTCTTTGTCATCGTGGCCTTTATCAGCTACCTAACCGGCGGACACCGCGGCGTGTACCCCGCCCAGCGCATCATCTCACCCAAGCGCCGTTCGCTTATTGTGGATGAGGGCGGTACGGTAGCGGATGCTATCGAGCGCCACAACGACCTGATAGAGTAGATGTAATAATCGCCGTGCAGCCACAATCGGGGCTAATTCGACCTGAGCGCGACCGCACCGTCATGTCACACGCCGGGAGTCGCCCCATGCACGCAACTGATTTTGGTCGCACGCTCATCATCGCCAACCCAGCCGCCCAGTCGGGTGCGGCACGCGAAGTTGCCGAACGCCTGCAACGCTTTTTGGACATGACTGCACGCGCATCCCAGTTTGACCTGGTGTTGACCGAGCGTATGGGACACGCCAAGGAGCTGGCCGCACAGGCTCAGGGCTATCGCACCGTTATCGCACTCGGCGGCGACGGCGTGATTCACGAGGTCGTCAACGGGCTTATGACGCAAAAGGAGAACGCCCGCCCCGCTCTTGCCGTCCTGCCCGTGGGCTCCGGCAACGATTTTGCCCAGACGCTCGGCATCGACGATTTCTCCGGCAAGGATTTTGGCGCGCTGCTCACCTGCGAGCTGCAGCGTCAGGATATCGGGCGCATTCGCTCGTGGAGCCCTGCGAGCGGCAGCGGCGAGGCTACCGTTGAGTACTACGACCAGACGCTCTCGGTCGGCATCGATGCTGCCATCGGCCTTAGCACCACCGAGCTGCGCAAAAAGACCGGCTTGACGGGCGCGCCGCTCTACACCCTCTCGGGACTTGAGCAGTTTGGCCTACGCTATCGCAACTATCCTATGACAGTCAGCTTTGACGGCGCGCCCACAGAGCGCGTGAGGGCGATCATTATGGCGATACAGCTGGGCCCCACGTATGGCTCGGGCTATCGCATCTGCCCCGATGCCGACCCCTGCGACGGCATGCTCGACGTCTGCTACGCCTGCGGCCCCGTCCCTCGCGCGGTAGCCCTGCCTATGTTCCTTTCGGCCAAGGACGGCCACCATACCAAGTTGCCACCGGTTCGCATGCGCCGCTGCCGCCATGCCGAGCTAACTTTTGAGGAGCCCGACTACCCCATCCAGGCCGACGGCGAGCCCATCGTCGCCTCGCGCATCGAAGTCGACATCCTACCCGGCGCCCTCCAAGTCTGGCACCCCACCCGCTAGCAAGACCAGCGAAACAATCGGCTACTCGTCGCTCCCCGGCTTGCGACGGTTAGCCTTTTTAATCGCATTGAAGTGCTTGTCGTTGAGCCTGCGCTGGCGCGATCGCTGGGGCACTTTGGTCTTGACGCGACGGCGCGGCGGACGGCCACGACGCTCAAGCTCTGCGCGCAGCTTACGCAGGCAGCTCGCGCGATTCTGAAACTGACTACGGCTCTCGCGCGCCGTCACGACAATCCCCGTGGGCCCATGTTTCATGCGCACAGCAGAGTCCGTCGTGTTGACGCCTTGTCCGCCCGGACCCGTCGCGCGAAACACCTGCACCTCGCAATCGCGCGCCAACTCCTCGGCCGACATCTCGGCATAGCGCGCATACTCGCGCCACCCCATCTTGTTCTCATCCATATCAACACCTCCCCTCATACAAAAAATGTGACAAAGGGACAGTCCCTTTGTCACATCGCATACCAATCGCTTGTGTTGCGCGCTTAGGCGAAGGTGATCTCGCCGGTCTCGCAGTCCATATCGGCGATACGGGCCAGGCTCTCAACGCGGAAGCCGCGCTCGCGGAGCTTATCGCCACCGCCCTGGAAGCCCTTCTCCACCGCAATGCCAATACCGGATACCTCGGCACCCGCAGCCTCGCAGATCTTGATAAGACCCTCGAGCGCGCAGCCGTTGGCCAAGAAGTCGTCGATGATCAGGACCTTGTCGCCCTCGGACAGAAAACGCTTACCAACGATGACCGGGTACTCCTTCTGCTTAGTAAAGGAGTAGATGGTCGTGGCATACTGCTCGCCGTCGAGGTTGATGGACTGTGCCTTCTTGGCAAAGACCACCGGCACGCCGCCAAAATGCTGGGCTGCGATGCAAGCCATGCCAATGCCCGAAGCCTCAATCGTCAGGATCTTGTTGATCTCGGCACCCTCGAACAGACGGGCCCACTCGGCACCCATGTGGTCGAACAGCTCAACGTCGCACTGGTGGTTGAGGAAGGCATCAACCTTAAGGACGTTACCGGCCTTTACGATGCCGTCATGGCGAATACGATCCTCAAGCTCCTGCATGGCGCAACCCCTTCTCGCGGCAACGATACCGCGCGATTAATAAACGTTGTTCGATAGTCTACCACGGACCGACCCCCGCCCGTCCCACAAGCCACATCGCACCACAAACCAGTCTTTTTGGGACGGCGCGAATCGTGGCAGACAGCCTCCCAACACGCTAATGGCGGGCGCGCATCTTCACCAAACGCACCATGGCGAGCGCAAAGCCCACGGCTGCCACGGCCATCAACACATAGAACACCGAACGAAAACCAAACAGGAACACATCCGGACGGCCCGCAACAAAACTGGTCACGGCCTCGCCCATCGCCACGCTCATCTGCCCATACAGGATATGCGACGCCGCCGTAATGCCGAGTGCCATGCCGGCGTATCGCGCCAAACTGCCCAAGCTGCCCGCAAAACCGAGTGCTTCGCGAGGAGCTGAGCCCATATACAGCGAGTTATTGGGGCTCTGGAAAATCGACGTACCGCACGACATAAACGCGACGCAACACACGATCACAGGGATAGAAGAGCGCTCGTCAAGCGTGCTTACCGCAAAGAGACCGCACACGTACACGCCTAGACCGACCGCCGTGGGTCCCTCGCAGCCAACGCGGTCCGAAACCGTACCCGAAAGCGGGCCGATAAAGGCATTCACCATCGGCAGCGCCAAAAAGAGTAGTCCAGAGATATCGGAACCAAAGCCGTGAGCGTCCTGAAAATAGAACGGCAGGATAAACTCGGATGCGCCAATACCAACGAACACGATGAGCATGCAAGCAAGGTTGATGGTGAAGGCCGAATTTGCAAAGCAGCGACGAGCAGCCTCAATCAGGGACATGGGGCGCTCGCCGGCCTCCGGCTTAACATGCGGTAGTGTATAGAGTCCCACGATAAACGAGATGACGCCAATGGGCAGGTTGATGAGGAAGATGCTCTCCCAGGGAAAGCTTGCCACCAGCATGCCGCCCAGCACGGGGCCACACATCATGCCGAGGGCCACGAAGGTCGCGAGAATACCCATGGCACGACCGCGCTCGCGCGCCGGAAACGACTCGGTGATGATACCCATGTTGTTAGCCATGGCCGCCGCGCAGCCGACGCCCTGCACAATGCGTGCCAGAATAAGAACTTCTAGCGAACTCGAAAGGCCGCAAAGCAGCGAGCCGACCGTAAAAACGATTACGCCCAGCTGGAATACGCCCACCTTGCCGCGCACGTCGCCCAAGCGGCCAAACGGCAGCATAGCCACGCATGTCGCAAGCAGGTACACCGAGCTCACCAGCTGGATGCGGTCGAGGCCCACGCCCAGCTCCTTTTGCATCACGGGCAACGCCACGGTCACGACGGTCGAATCCAGACACGACATAAACGTCATGATGAGCACGGTAAACAGAATCGCCCATTTGTTCTTGCCATGGGTATCGCCCTCAAGGGCAATGTGCTCGCGGCGCAGCTGCTCTGCAGTTTTCTCCATATCCATCCTTTCGAGTGGTGCAACGCAAAAACGGGGCCCCAATCGCCTGCGAACAGTCGCGATTGGGGTCCCGCCTACGGAATCGGAACTATATGTCACCGGAACCCCAAGAGGCTCCGTCGCTTCATACGAGAAGCTAGCCTAGCACTGCTCGAGCGCCTGCTCAAGGTCGGCAATCAGATCGGCCGTATCCTCGAGGCCGCACGACAGGCGCACCATGTCGGCGGAGATGCCACAGGCGATGAGCTCCTCATCGTTCATCTGGCGGTGTGTGGCATTAGCGGGATGCAGGCAGCAGGTGCGGGCGTCAGCCACATGCGTGGCGATCTGGGCAAGTTTAAGGCTCTTCATAAAGGTCTCGGCCGCCGCGCGACCACCGTTAAAGCCAAAGCTCACCACGCCGCAGGTACCGTTAGGCATGTACTTCTGAGCGATGTCATAGTACTTATCGCCCTCCAGGCCCGGATAGCTTACAAAGCGCACCTTGGGATGGCTCTGCAGGAACTTAGCAACGGCCAGGCCGTTCTCACAATGACGCGGCATACGCACATGCAGGCTCTCGAGCGAGCTATTCAGGAAAAACGCCGCCTGCGGGTTCTGCATGGGGCCGAGGTCGCGCATGAGCTGAGCGGTTGCCTTGGTAATGAAGGCACCCTCGCGACCGAACTTCTCGGCATAGGTCACGCCGTGATAGCTCTCGTCGGGCGTGGTGAGACCCGGGAACTTGTCTGCATGGGCCATCCAGTCAAACTGGCCGTGGTCGACGATCACGCCACCCAGGTAGGCAGCATGTCCATCCATGTACTTGGTGGTGGAGTGCGTAACGATGTCGGCGCCCCACTCAAAGGGACGGCACATCACGGGCGTCGGGAAGGTGTTGTCGACCATCAGCGGCACGCCGTGGTCATGTGCGGCCTTGGCAAAGCGCTCAATATCGAGCACGGCAAGGGCGGGGTTGGCGATCGTCTCGCCAAAGACGAGCTTGGTGTTGGGCCGGAAGGCTGCCTCCAGCTCCTCATCGGTGCAGTCGGGGGCGACAAACGTGCAAGTCACGCCCATGCGGCCCATGGTGTGGGCGAGCAGGTTATACGTACCGCCATAAATAGCAGAGCTAGCGACCACATGATCGCCGGCACCGGCCACGTTAAAGATCGCGAGGAAGTTCGCGGCCATGCCCGAACTCGTGAGCATCGCAGCGGTGCCGCCCTCCATCTCACAGATCTTGGCGGCAACGAGATCGCATGTGGGGTTCTGCAGACGACTGTAGAAGTAACCAGACTCCTCCAGGTCAAACAGCTTGCCCATGTGCTCGGACGTGTCGTACTTCCACGTGGTGGACTGGTAGATGGGCACCTGGCGCGGCTCCGCGTCGCCCGGGTGATAGCCGCCCTGAACACATGTAGTACCGATGGTCTGCTCGCTCATATCCAACTCCCTTACTTGGGTTTTGTTTTTATTCGGTTCACGATACCGCTACCCCGCACCCCTCTCAACCCATCCCGCCGATAGGTTATGGGACAAATTAATCAGGTTTATTTGTCCCAAATCTTAAGAAAGTGTTCGATGGCGAAAAACAATGAGATATGCACTGCGGTCTCGATAAGCGAATGCGCCGGCAAGGGTACCATAGGCGGGTACACCATGAACAAGGAGACAACGATGAAGCAGATCGATACCACCCAGCTCAACACTGCCGCCTGCCAGGCTCAGGCTGCCGAGTACCACGCCCGCGGCTTTAACTGCGCCCAGGCTGTCGCTTGCACGCTCGCGCCCGCTGTGGGGCTCGACCCCCAGATCGCCTTTACCCTCACCGAGGGCTTTGGCGCCGGCATGGGCGGCATGACCGAGACCTGCGGCGCCATCTCGGGCGCCGTGGCCATCATGGGCTTTGTGATGAGCGATGGTATGGAGAACCCCAAGACCAAGGGCCAGACCTACAAGCTGTCGCGCGAGATTGCCAAGCGCTTTGGCGAGAAGAACACCACGACCGTCTGCGGCACGCTCAAAGGCGTCGGATCGGACCAGGGTCCGCTCCGCAGCTGCCCCGGCTGCATCGACGACGCCGTCGACATCGCCTGCGATGTGCTAAAGCAGCTCGCCGAGTAAACGGCGACAACATAAAACGACGGCCGGCGCGCTTGGGATTCATCCAAAAGCACGCCGGCCGTCGTCGTTAGAACTCAGCAAACTCGGGAGCGCTGACCTCAATCTCCTCACGCCCCGCCATAAGCTCGCGCATCTTAACGCAAAACGGCTCCTGCTCCCCCGCCTTAAACACCAAATGAATCGTCACGGCATCCGCGTAATCGGTATCCGAAACCTTGGCATCCGAATCCTGGGCCAAACGAAGCACTTGCTCATACTGCGGATAGGCCACACGCACATCAACCGGCACGACGCTCGTCATCTCAACGATCTGCCCGGCTTCCTGAGCCGCAGCCACCGCCGTCTGCGTCGCCGCGGTATAGGCGCGTACCAAGCCACCAGGTCCCAACAACGTACCACCAAAATAGCGTGTCACTACGCAGCAAACATTTTTGAGCCCCGCACCGCGCAGCACCTCGAGCGTCGGCATACCACTCGTGCGGCTCGGTTCACCATCATCGCTCTGGCGCTCGCGTCCATCGACCAAAATCCACGCGGGAACATTGTGTCGAGCGTCATAATGACGCTTGCGAACCATCTCGATAAAGGCATTCGCCTCGTCCTCGGACTCAATATGGACCAGCTGGGCAATAAACCGGCTCTTGCGGTCCACAAACTCGCCCGAAACCTCAATATTCGATTGCAGAGTAAAATAGCTGTCCAACAAAGCCCCTCAACAAAATAAAGCGCAGCAACAAACAGCCTCAATAATACGGCAAAGGCCGTACCGATTGTCAGGGTAACAAAAATGCCAAGTGGGCCTGTAAGCCGGGTTCTGTCGTGAACGGTCATTTATCTTGTCTGCACGTTACCGTGCAGCTCCACGCACGCTACCCGAACGCGGACCGGGCCGGCCCATAGCGTTCCTATTCGCGCTTGCTCCGGATGGGGCTTGCCAAGCCGCCGTGTTGCCACGACGCTGGTGGTCTCTTACACCACCGTTTCAGCTTTTCCCTTTACGCCTTGCGACGCAGGTGGGAGTCTTCTTTTCTGCGGCGCTTTCCGTCGGATCACTCCGCCCGGCCGTTAGCCGGCATCCCGCCCTCTGGAGCCCGGACTTTCCTCACGCGTACCGCAAGCAGTACATCGCGCGACCGTCTGGCCCACTCAGCAGTGCAAGAGTGTAGCACACCGCCGCCACAGGCAACGGCACAACACAAGCGCTCGACACGATAAACCAAGAAGCGCCCATGCGCTACAATAATCCCGTCGATGGGCAACGTTGTCAGTCGAGACGCGACCGCGCTCCGCACCCCTCCGTCTACTCGGTGCGTTCCCGCCTCCTCCCCGAGGCGGGATGTCGGCTTTTTTCATGCACCGACAATTCAATAGCCTGTGGACAGCCCGGCAGCATTGCGCATCTCGGTGCCAAATGCAAAAAGGGACCCGTCCATTACGGACGGATCCCTTAAAACAAGTGATCGTCAAACCGATTTACTCGGCGTCAGTCTCCTCGTCCTTCTTCTCGGAAGGCAGCGGGGTAACCTCGATCTCGACGCCCAGAGTCTCAGCAGCGGACTTCATGGACAGGGAGATACGACGACGGTCGAGGTCGATCTCCATGACCTTGACCTGAACCTTGTCGCCCACGTGGGTGACCTGAGAAGGCTGATCGACGTGCTTGTTGGCCATCTCGGAGATGTGCACCAGGCCCTCGATGCCCTCGCCCAGGTCGACGAAAGCGCCGAACGGGACAAGCTTGGTCACAGTGCCCTCGACGATAGCGCCGACGGGATACTTCTTGACCAGTGCGCGCCACGGATCCTCGGTGGTCTGCTTGAGACCCAGGGAGATGCGCTCGCGGTTGAGGTCGACGTCGAGAACCTCGACCTCGACCTCCTGGCCGACCTTGACAACCTCGGAAGGATGGTTGACGTGGTTCCAGGAGAGCTCGGAGATGTGGATGAGGCCGTCGATACCGCCGAGGTCGACGAAGGCGCCGAAGTCGACGATGGAGGAAACGGTGCCCTGGAGACGCATGCCAGACTTGAGCTTGGACAGGATCTCGGAACGCTCGGCCTTACGGGACTCCTCGAGCACGACGCGACGGGAGAGGACGACGTTGTTGCGGTTGCGGTCCATCTCGATGACGCGAGCCTCGATGCGGGTGCCCATGTAGGAGGTGAGGTCCTTGACGCGACGGAGGTCGACGAGGGAAGCGGGCAGGAAGCCACGCAGGCCGATGTCGAGGATCAGGCCGCCCTTGACAACCTCGATAACCTCGCCCTCGACGTTCTCGCCGGAGTTGAACTTCTCCTCGATGCGGTTCCAAGCACGCTCGTACTCGGCACGCTTCTTGGACAGGACCAGACGACCGTCCTTGTCCTCCTTCTGGAGAACGAGGGCCTCGATGGGATCACCGAGTGCAACGATGTCTGCAGGGTTAGCGTCCTTGCGGATGGACAGCTCGCGGACCGGGATAACGCCCTCGGACTTAAATCCGATGTCAACGAGCACCTCGTCATGCTCGATCTTAACGACAGTGCCGTTAACGAGATCGCCCTCATCAAAGTCGGTAATCGTACCGTCGATGAGGTTGTTCATCTCCTCCTCGTTGACATCGTCAAGAGAGAAAATGGACGAGTTCTGAATCTCACTCAAAGGTGGACCCCTTTCGAACTACGGGGCCCCGATTGCTAGGACCTACAGAAGGGTGCGACAAGCACACAACGTTTAGGAACACTCGGGAGCCGACAGATACTGATGTGACGCTTATGCAATCACGTCCGTATAGATTACGGGGAAATCACTTCGATTTCAAGCGTGAACTGCGATTTTTTACTCGTATGGAGACTTTTTCGCAATCTTATGAACACACGTCTCCACAACTTGACGATAACCAGCCAGGCATTTGGCTTTGGGGTAAAGTATCCGGAGCCAACGACTCTAGATCAAATTTACGAGAAAGGTGCCCGCGTGCTCAAAGCAGTCGTTTTCGATATGGACGAGACGCTTCTTAGCATCAACCTCAACGCATTCATCCTTCGCTATTTTAAGGATGTCTCGTCGATGCTCGCGGATATCGGGCGACGCAGCCGAGGCGGCACGATGGCACGCCTAGGCACAATTCTGGTCGATCTCAACGCCAATCGCCGCAGCAGCACGGACAATCGCACCAATCTTGAGTTCTACCAGAAAGAGGTTGAGCGCCGGTGTGGAATCTGCCTCTCCGACCCCCTCATCTACGAGGCGTCTACCTACTACGACCGCGAAGTCCTGCCACACAAGAACGATGACATGATCAATGCGAGAGCCATGCCAGGCGCACATGCCGCGCTCCAGGCCGTACAGGATGCAGGACTGCGCTGCGCGCTCTTTACCAACCCCAGCTTTCCGCAGGGGGCCATCGAATGCCGCATGGGCTGGGGCGAGCTGACAGACGCGCCCTTCGAGCTCGTAACGCACATGGGCAACGCCACGCGCTGCAAGCCCGATGCCACATATTATCTAGAGCAGCTGCAGGTCATGGGGCTCGAGCCACATGAGGTCCTCATGGTGGGCAACGACCCCAAGCGCGATTTCCCCAGCCCCGACTGCGGTATTCAAACCGCCTATGTGGGCCAAGGAAAGCCCGGCCGAGCCACCTGGCGTGGAACCATGGAAGACTTCGCCCGCGACTTCAACGCCGTAATCGAAGCCTTCTACGAACACCAAGTAGCCGACGAACTGAGCTAACGTTCAGACTTAATAGTCGTTGGGGACGTTCTTAAATGACTAGTCAAACAAGAACGTCCCCAACGACTAGTCATTTAAGAACGTCCCCAATGACTACCCCGATGTTTAGGCAAAGTCAGCGAAAACCCGCCAGAGCGAGCAAGGTGCCTTGAAACGAAGCGGCATTGATCTTTTGATCATGCCGCCGAAGTTGAAAGGCAGATTGCCGCTCTGGCGGGTTTGCAGCGTCGAGCCGTTACGCGGGTTGGTAAACCCGCGTAACTAACGAACTAGCACACTCGAGTCTTGCCGATCATGATGTTGAGGATCTCGACGTCGGTATCTTTCATGCCCACACGGCCTACGTAGCCCATACTGGCGATTGTCTGCTCAACGGTATCTTGGATCAGGCCCTCGCCGGCGCGGAAGCCGCGACCCTGCATGGCCATATCATGGCCCAGAATCGCTGCATCGACGGCAGCCGAGATCTTGGCGGCACAGCTCGCCTTGGCGCCGTCGCACACGATGCCGCCCACGTTACCGAGCGTATTCGAGACCGTCGCGCCAATCTGCTCGCGCGTGCCACCGCACAGCCAGGTAATCGCAGCGCCGGCGCCGCACGCGGCGCAAATAGCACCGCAAAACGCCGAAAGCGCACCAATATAGCTCTTGATATGCACGGCGATAAGATCGGACAGCATCACGGCGCGCACCAGACGCTCGTGGTCGCAGCGCAGGTACTCGGCATACTCCATGACGGGCAGTGCGCAGGTAATGCCCTGATTGCCCGAGCCGCACACAATGGCGACCGGCAGCGCGCAACCGTTCATGCGGGCGTCGGACCCGGCGGCCGCACGGGCACGGGCACGGCAGGCGACGTCATCGGCACGAGCACCCAGCAGCGTACGACCCACCTCGGCGCCCCAAGCGTGCGCAAGGCCCTCGGCACTGATTGCGCCATTCAGCTCAATCTGACGCTCAACGGCAGCGCGGGCGCCCTCAATGTCACCGTCCTCGATAAAGTCGATGATGGAATCAATGGACATGGGCGTATCGGCGTTATCTGCCGCACGCTCGGCCACCACGCGCTCGGCGCAGGCGGCGCACTCCCCCGCCGACTTGCCGCATACCGGAATACCATCGAGCGTATGGCACGTGACATTAGTGTGGTGATCGGTAATCTCGACGACCGCGGTATGGCCCCCGGCCGTCGCAGTCACCTTGATGTAGAGGTTGGGCACACCCTCGACAAGCGACACATCGCAGTAGCCAGCGTCGGCGAGGAGCTCGGCCACGCGAGCGCGGTCTTCATCGTTAACGCTCTCGAGCACCTCGAGCGCGCTCTTAGCGTCGCCGCCCACGGCACCCAGCACGGCCGCGGCTTCAATACCGTGCATACCGCCCGAGTTGGGCACGGTCACGCTCTTAACGTTCTTGATAATGTTGCCCGAGCAGGCAACATCCATATGATCGGGTTCGCAACCGAGCGTCTGGCTCGCCAGCGCCGCTGCATAGGCAACGGCAATGGGCTCGGTGCAGCCGAGTGCACAGACAAGCTCGCGGTTCAAAACATCGCAAAACGCGGCATCACGGATGGAATCGGTAGGCATAGGTATCTCCTGCTTGCATAACGGGCTGGACTCTCAAAAAAGTTGGCTCCTTTATTTGATAACAATGCATCAAAAACCGCAACCATGGTTCCGGCGGACGGCGCTCAAGCACAAACTGGCGGCATTCATTCATGAAATGCGGGTCTTGTTGCCTGCTAAAGCGTTTGATCAAAAAACGCCCGAGCGTTTACACAAAAGTCGCGCTATCATGCAGTCGAACGCGGTAAACACCTTTAGCATTTGCGCCGCACAGACCAGAGAGGAACCATCTATGAAGATCGGTATCGGTAACGACCACGCCGCCGTCGAGCTCAAGAACATCATTTCCGAGCACCTGAAGGAGCGCGGCTGCGAGGTCGTGAACTTTGGCACCGACACCTCCGAGAGCTTTGACTACCCCATCGCCGGCTACAAGGTGGGTAAGGCCGTTGCCAACGGCGACGTCGACCTGGGCATCCTGATCTGCGGTACCGGCGTCGGGATCAGCCTGGCTGCCAACAAGGTCGAGGGCGTACGCGCCGTCGTGTGCTCCGAGCCCTTCAGCGCCAAGCTCTCCCGCATGCACAACAACACCAACGTGCTCGCCTTTGGCGCCCGCGTCGTTGGCTCCGAGCTCGCTAAGATGATCGTCGACGAGTGGCTCGACGCCGAGTTCGAGGGCGGCCGCCACGAGCGTCGCGTCAACCTCCTCAACGAGATCGACCAGACCCGCGGCCTTAAGGTCGTCGACGAGGCCTAAGCCGCTCAGCGCCACATGCCAACAGCAAGGGGCCCGCTCGGAGCACATGTCCGAGCGGGCCCCTTCTTAGTAGCTTTTTGAATAAAAAGAGCGCCGCGGATGGAGTTCCGCGGCGCCCAAGCCACACGCTAACAGCTTTAAGGAGTCAAAGCTGGTTTAGCCAAAGAAGCGCTTGATCTCGATCTCGGCGTTCTCCAGGCAGTCGGAGCCGTGAATCACGTTGGCGTTGACATCGACGGCGAAGTCGCCGCGGATGGTGCCGGGCGCAGCATCAAGCGGGTTGGTAGCGCCCATAAGGGTGCGCATCTTGGAAACAGCGGAGAGACCGGAAACGACCATCTTGACGACCGGACCGCTCGTCATAAAGTCGCAGAGACCGCCAAAGAAGGGCTTGTCGGCCAGATGGGCGTAGTGCTCCTCGACGGTAGCGCGCTCGAGCGTGGTCATCTCCATGCGCTCGATGACAAGGCCGCTACGCTCAATACGAGCAACGATCTCGCCGATCTTGCGATCGCGCACCGCGTCGGGCTTAATCATGATGAAGGTCTTCTCGATAGCCATAAGGTAGCCTTTCAAGTAGGTTCGCGCGTGCCCAAGTCCCATTCCGGCACCCGCCTGGACTGCATCGTAACAGAGTTTTAGCTGCAGTTAAACAAAAAGCTGTTTATTGAAACGCTGCAATTTATTAAAGCGCTCCATATGTGTCACTTCTGTTTCGAAGCCCGATTAGAGTACCATCCGACCGCTCATCAACCACATGGAACAGAGCGGGCGGTCGGTTGCCACCCGCGAACGTACCCCCTTCACAACCTGCCCAAAGGTCCTACAGAAGTTCTCGACAAGCCCCTCCCCCATAGCAGCAAAATAGGGGCGCCCGCATCAGCAGACGCCCGTAAAGCTAAAACGATTTATCAATAAATGGACAATACGTCTTCAGCCAAACCTCTACTTTGCCCCGTGACCCATCTCGACAACCTTGGTTAGCGATCCAAACACGCCTTCGTCGGCCACGAGCTGCGCCTCGGCACGCTGCAGCTGCACGGCAACGGCGGCAGGGGCGGTACCGCCCTCGGTCGTGCGCGCGGCGACAATCGACGGGATATCGAGCGCCTCGGTAATATCGCGCTCAAAGAGCGGGCTTGCCTCCTGGAACACCTCAAACGGCAGGTCCTCAAGATTGCAGCCGCGCTTCTCACACATCAGGACCAGGTGCCCCACCACGGCATGTGCCTCGCGGAACGGTAGACCGCGCTTTGCCAGGTAATCGGCAACATCGGTGGCGGCAAGGTGCCCCACGCCGCACTCGCGCGCCATGGCATCCTCGTTGACGGTCCAGGTCGAAATCATTCCGGCCATAACGGACAGGCACTGCATGAGCGTGTGAGCGGTATCGAGCGCGCCCTCCTTGTCCTCCTGCAAGTCCTTGTTATAAGCGAGCGGCAGGCCCTTCATGGTTACCAGCAGCTGCATCAGGTTGCCGTACACGCGACCGCTCTTACCGCGGATAAGCTCGGCAAAGTCGGGATTCTTCTTCTGCGGCATGATGGACGAGCCGGTGGAGTAGGAGTCTGAAAGCGTGATAAAGCCAAATTCGGAGCTCGACCACAGCACGATCTCCTCGGAAAGACGCGACAGGTGCATCGCCATGACGGATCCGGCGTAATGCAGATCGAGCAGGAAATCACGGTCGGAAACCGCATCGAGCGAGTTGGGAATCACGCCCGCAAAGCCAAGTTCGGCAGCCGTCATCTGGCGATCGAGCGGATAGCTCGTACCGGCAAGCGCGGCAGCACCCAGCGGGCAGTTGTCGGCGGCATCAAAGGCGGCCTTCAGGCGCGTAAAGTCGCGCGCGAACATCCAGGAATACGCCAGCAGATGATGCGAGAGCAGCACGGGCTGAGCGTGCTGCATATGCGTGTAGCCCGGAAGAATCACCTTGTCGTACTTCTTGGCCGCATCCACCAGCACATGGCGCAGCTCAAGATTGGCCTCCATGAGCTCCTTGGCCAGCGCCTTGACGCCCAGGCGCGTATCGGTCGCCACCTGGTCGTTGCGCGAACGCCCAGTATGCAAGCGCTTGCCAGCCTCGCCGATACGACGCGTCAGCTCGCTTTCGATGGACATATGAATGTCCTCGTCGTTGATATCAAAGGTGAAGTTGCCGGCATCGATATCCTGTTCGATTCCGGTCAGGCCCTCGGCAATCGCCTGCTCGTCCTCGGCGCTGATAATGCCCTGGGCCGCCAGCATCTTGGCATGTGCCTTAGATCCGGCGATATCCTGCTTATAGAGATGTTTGTCAACCGGCAACGACGCGCCAAACTCCTGCGTGACCTCGGCCACGCCTGCCTCAAAACGACCGCCCCAAAGAGCCATGGAACCGTCCCCTTTCATCAAATCCCAAAACAAGCGCCCAAAGCAATGCGCCCTGTCGCTAAAGCGATTTCTCAACCGCTAGTTTTGCATATTCCCCACCATGTGCGAGGCCATATAGCTAATTTGCAAAGAAGTGACGCGCCATGCACTTGGCGCCCAACGTCTCCCTCCGGATGTTGCCCTGCGAACCATCGATCCAGGCCTTTAGGCTCATAGGAACGTCCTCGACCTTTGCAGCATCGAACTCGGGCGCGAGGGCAAGTAAAGCATGCGCGATAGCATTGAACATAATGGATACTCCCCATATATATATATAGGCGCAGGGCCGTCAAATTGATAGGAGGAGCCCCGCCGGACAACCCCGGCGGGGCTCGGACTCAGCCGCAGACGCGGCATCATATATGCGGGCGGAACGTAGGGGCCACCGATGTTAAGAAGTGTCAGCAAGCATAACGAAAGGTAGGGACCCCATGCGCCCGTTATGTATCACGCGGATGGGCCGCGCGGATACCAAAGGAAGGAGGCGCTAGGCCTGGGCGGCAGCAGAGCTGGGGCCCTGGACCTTAGCCCACGTCTTGAGCGACAGCGTATCGATCTCGATAAAGCCGGCGCTGGCCTTCTCGTCAAACGTAGTGTCGCGGTCGTAGGTAGCCAGACCGTAGTCATACAGGCTAAACGGGCTCTTGCGGCCGACGACATGGCAGTTGCCCTTAAAGAACTTCAGACGGACGGTGCCGGTCACGAACTTCTGGGTGTCGGCCATAAAGGCATCGAGCGCGTTTTTGAGCGGGCTGTACCACTGGCCGTTGTACACGGCGGTGGCCCAATCCTGCTCGAGCTTAATCTTGGTCTTGAGCAGGTCGCCCTCGACGCAGATGTCCTCGAGCGCCTTGTGGGCGGTGATGAGCGTCAGGGCGCCAGGAACCTCGTAGCACTCGCGACTCTTGAGGCCCACCAGACGATCCTCGACCAGGTCGAGACGGCCAAAACCGTTGTCACCTGAAATCTTGTTGAGGGCGATGACGATCTCGGAGAGTTTCATCTTCTTGCCATCGACGGCGACGGGCTTGCCCGCCTCAAACTCAATCTCGGTGTAGGTCGGGGTGTCCGGCGTGTCCTCGGGGTTCTTGGTCATAACCCAGGCGTCATCGAGCGGCTCGTTCCAGGGATCCTCCAGGTGACCGCACTCGATGGCGCGACCCCACAGGTTGTCGTCGATGGAATAGGGGTTGTCGTTGGCGCCCTCGGGAACCGGCACGTTGTGGGCGTGAGCATAGGCAACCTCATCGGGACGGCACTTCAGATCCCACTCGCGAACCGGGGCGATAACCTTAAGCTCGGGGTCGAGGGCCTTGACGGCAGCCTCAAAACGAACCTGGTCGTTACCCTTGCCGGTGCAGCCGTGGGCGACGTAGGTCGCGCCAAACTCGTGAGCGACCTCGACAAGCTTCTTGGCGAGCAGCGGGCGAGACAGCGCGGAGAGCAGCGGGTACTTGTTCTCGTACATGGAGTTTGCGGCGATGGCCTTAGTCAGGAACTCATCGGAGAACTCGTCGCGCAGGTCGAGCACCTGGCAATCGAGAACGCCCAGGTCAAGCGCCTTCTGCTTCTTGGCATCCAAGCCGGTCTCCTCCTGGCCCACGTTGCCGCAGACGCAAACGACATCGAGATTCTTCTCGTCCTGGAGCCACTTGACACATACGGATGTATCAAGACCACCGGAATATGCGAGAACGACTTTTTCCTTGCTCATGGCTGTTTCCTTTCGCCCTTGGTAGCTAGTTAGAACATCGGTCAGTTGCAAGTCATTTCGAGGTCAAAAAACCGTGCAATATCAGGTTAAATAGCAAAAAGCAGCACAGCATGCCCTAGAAACATGCGTTTATATCGTGCTAAAACCCAACGACCTCAAAATGACTCTGTTGGGGCATTTCACCCCATACGAACAGAGACGATTGTTATCGTCGTCGGGAAATTGCGCGCTGGCGTCGGATGGCATTATCTGCAGTGGTGATGATCTTTACGAACTGCATCTGCCTCTCCTTTCACCTATCGCCGGGCGCAATTCTAATATCGTAAACGGTACCTTTTCTTCGGTAAGCGGTTGTATTTCCGTCTCCGTTTTCGATGGTCGCTATATTACGCTAAAGTGCCCGCAGCACAAGCGACAAATTCAAATTTCTGAAAAGTTTTTTCATTACTTTGTGAAGCGTGGTGCAAATACGCTCCGTTCCTGCGACAATACGCTCAGTTACTGGTTGATGGTTATAACGTCTGAAACAATTTCGAAACGAAAGGCGCGCTTTTATGCAAACTTACGAATCGGACACCAATATCGGAAGCATTAAGATTCTCGCCGTCGACATGGACAAGACGCTGCTCACCGACAAGCGCGTGTTGCCGCAGGGTCTTGATGAGCGCCTGGACAAGCTCGCCGACGCAGGCATTGTATTCTGCCCCGCCAGCGGACGCCCCGCCCCCAAACTCGAGGAAATGTTCGAGAGCATTAAGAACCGCCTTGCTTTTTGTCCCGACAACGGAGCCTGCGTCATCTATCGCGGCAGCTATATCTATAAGAGCAACATCGATGTGGCGCTGTATCAGCAGGTGCTCGCCCGTGCCTCGGAGGACCCGCGTGCCGTTCCCGTCTTGTGCTGCTACGACGAGTTCTATGTGCTCGCCCGCGACCATCAGTACCACGACGAGATCAGCGTGTACTACAACACGATCAACTACGTCGATAGCTTTGAGGGCCTTGATATCGAGTCCAACAAGATTTCGATCTTCTTCCCCGCCTACGATGCCGAGCCAGCGTTTCGCGAGGACTACAGCCCCGAGTTCTCGGACAAGCTCTACGTCACCAACGCCGGGCGCGAGTGGATCGACTTCATGAACCTGGGCGTCGACAAGGGGTCGGGCGTCGCGCACCTGTGCGACCACCTGGGCATCGATATCGCCGACGCCGCCGCCGTGGGCGACACCTACAACGATATTCCCATGCTCGAGCGCGTCGGGCATAGCTTTATCGTGGACAATGCCGAGGAGCACATGAACGCGCATGCCAAGTGGCGCATTCCGAGCAACAACGACGGGGGCGTACTGACGCTCATCGACGCCATCCTGGCGGCTCGGTAGCCGTCCCATCGGGCCTGACCGGGCGGCACGGGATAACTTTTCGCTCGGTCAGGTCCTGCGCAAGACGAAAGCCACATTAAGTGGCTTTCTTTGCGTGCGGAATCTACGAAAAGTTAACCCGTGCCGCCCGGCCAGGCCCTAGGTTTACTTTCCTGCCGCCAAGATGGCGTCTTGAGTGTCTAGATACTTAGCTGAAATGATTTGAGCAGAGGGGAGCTCCTTGTTGGGGAGGGGCTCCCCTCTGTTTTGGTTACTGTGGGACAAATTAATCAGTAGTGTTTGTCCCAAATCTTAAGTATGTGGGGGCTTGCGTCTTGGGCGAGCTTGCCTTACGGAGTGCTTCCCTATTTCGCGTCGGCCCAGGTTATGCCGGTGCTGGCTTCGGCGATTAACGGTACGCGGAGCTCCACCACATGCTCCATGACGTCGCGGACCATCGCCGTAAGCGCCTCGACCTCATCCACCGGGCACTCAAAGTCCAGTTCGTCGTGCACCTGCAGGATCATGTGGGCGGCAAAGCCTTCTTCTTCCAGGCGGCGGCTCACGCGGGCCATCGCGATCTTGATGATGTCGGCTGCGGTGCCCTGCATGGGGTGGTTCATGGCCGTGCGCTCGCCAAAGCCGCGGAGCTGCGGGTTTTTGGCCTTGAGCTCTGGAATATGGCGACGGCGGCCGTACATAGTCTCGGCATAACCCGTCTGCTTGGCACGCGCCACCACGTTGTCGAGGAACGTGCGCACGCCCGGGTAGGCCTCGTAGTAGCGGTCGATCATGTCGCGCGCCTCGGCCATCGAGATATGCAGCGACTGCGACAGGCCGTAAGCCTGCTGACCGTACACGATGCCAAAGTTCACGGCCTTGGCGCGACTGCGCAAATCGGGCGTCACCTCGGACACCGGCACGCCAAACACGCGTGCGGCCGTCTCGGCATGGAAGTCCTCACCCTCGTTAAAGGCGCGCACCAGGTGCTCATCACCTGAGAGATGCGCCAGCAGACGCAGCTCGATCTGCGAGTAGTCCACCGCCAAAAAGACGCTTCCCTCGCCTGCCGAAAACGCCGTCTTGACGGTACGGCCCAGCTCCGAGCGCGTCGGGATGTTCTGAAGGTTCGGGTCACTCGAGGACAGACGACCCGTCGCCGTGATGGTCTGGTTGTACGTGGTGTGCACGCGACCGTCACCACGGCGCAGCGGACCCAGCGTGTCCAGATAGGTGGACTTGATCTTAGACTTCTCACGCCAGTCCAAAATCAGGCGCACAATCTCGTGGTCGCGGGCAAGATCGCTCAACACCTTGGCGTTGGTCGAATAATAGCCGCGCTTAGTCTTCTTGAGACCCTTGGTCGGAAGGCCAATCACGTCAAACAGCACGTGCGAGAGCTGCATGGGACTGCCGATGTTAAAGGTCTCGTCGCCGGCCAGGTCGCGAATGCTCCGCTCGACCTCGGCAATCTGGGTCGCCAAGCCCTCGGACAGACTATGCAGGCGATCGGGGTCCACGAGCATGCCCGCGCGCTCCATCTTGGCAAGCACCGGCACGAGCGGCATCTCGATGCCATCGAACACGTTGGCGGCGTTCTCGCGGGCCATGCGGTCGCGCAGCGGCGCCACGAGCGCCAGCGTCAGGGCCGCAGTGCGGGCAGCAGGCGCAGGAGCGTCCTCGCCAGCACCCTCCGCGCCGCGCACCGCAGGCAGCGCCATCTGCAGATAGGTTTCGGCCAGATACGCCTCATCAAACTCGGAGCGGTCGGAATCCAGCAGGTAGGCGGCGACCACGGTATCGAAGATGCGCGTGGAATCGGCGGCCAGCGGATCCATGAGCTCGGGCTCAGAAGAATCGATGGGCGAAAGCTCATGCAGCAGCGCCTTCATATCCGGGCTCGCAACGCGGCCCTCCATAAACAGGCGCGCGAGCACACCGGCGATCACGCCGTGGGCAACGTTAAAGCCATCGACCTCGCCAGGCGATGCGCCGTCGCCCTCCTCGAGCGCAAACAGCCCCTTGGACGTCGCCAGCCACAGCGTACGCGTCAGGCCAAAAAGCGCGCCCTCCTCCTTGTCATCGTCCACCACGGCGGCAATCCACTCGCCCGCATCAATCGCGCGAGCGATCTCGGCGACAGCGGCAGCAAGCGCCTCGGCATCGCCGGCAGTGGCGCGCGAAACGGCAGGCAGCTCAAACGTGCTGGCAGCGGCCGCAGCCCCACCCTCGCCGCCAATCAGCGAGAGAAAACGGTTCTGCATGGCCGTAATGCCGAGCGTGCCCAGCGTAGCGGACACCTCGTCGGCAGAAAACGCCGGGAAGGACGTCGCATCAAAGTCGAGCTCGACAGGCGCATCGGTACGAATGGTTGCGACCTTGCGGCTCAGCAGCGCGTCGTCGATATGCGCGCGCAGGTTCTCGCCCATCTTGCCCTTGACCTCGTCGGCATGTGCGATGACCTCGTCAAGGCTGCCGTACTGCGCGATGAGCGCGCTCGCCTTTTTGGGGCCGATGCCCGGTACGCCGGGAATGTTGTCCGACGTATCGCCCTTCAGACCGTAAAAATCGGGCACGAGCGCCGGCGTGATGCCGTGATACAGGTCGTCCACGCTCTCGGGCGTCATAATCGCCACGTCGGACAGGCCTTTGCGGGTCGAGACCACGTTGACGTGCTCGGTCACGAGCTGATACATGTCGCGGTCGCCGGTCACCAGCAGCATGTCGCAGCCGGCTTCCTCGCCCAGGCGCGCCATGGTGCCCAGGATATCGTCACCTTCCCAGCCCTCGGACTGCAAAATCGGCACATTGAGCGCAGCGAGCAGCTCCTTAATCATGGGGAACTGCGCGTGCAGGTCGGGGTCCATGGGCGGGCGCTGCGCCTTATACTGCGGCAGCATCTCCATGCGCACGCGCGGCTTGCCCTTATCAAACGCCACGACCACACCGTCGGGGTTAAAGGCGTCGATCATCTTGAGAAACATGTTTAAAAAGCCAAAGATCGCGTTGGTGGGGCGACCGTCCGGCGCGTTCATGGTGGGCGGCACGGCGTGGAAGGCGCGGTGCATGAGCGAGTTGCCGTCGATAACGGCAAAGGTGCGGCGCTTGTCAGACATATTGAATACCTCGCTTTGGGCTGGGCACGATTTGCTCCCACCAGTTTACACGCTCCCCGCCTCGCGGCCACCGCACATCAAGCTCCTCCGCCACCGCGCGCCCGCGCGTGATACGATGGCTCACGGTACATTAACCAGCACGATCGATCCGAAAGGAGCCTGCGTCATGGAGCGTCCCTGCGCATGGAAAAAGTACACGCCACAGCAGATCGAGGAGCTCGAGGAGCTTTGCCGCGGCTATAAGCAGTTTTTGAGTGAGAACAAGACCGAGCGCCTGTGTGTCAAGGCCGGCATCAAGATGGCCGAGGAGGCGGGCTACGTCGACCTGGAGACCGTGATCGCCGAAGGCCGCGAGCTCAAGGCAGGCGACAAGGTGTACGCCGCCAACCACGGCAAGGACCTTATGCTCGTCAACCTTGGAACCGCCCCGCTCGAGCAGGGCTTTAACATCCTGGGCGCCCACGTGGACTCGCCTCGCCTGGACCTCAAGCAAAATCCCGCCTTCGAGGCCGGCGACATGGCCTACCTCGACACGCACTACTACGGCGGCGTCAAGAGCTACCACTGGGTGGCCTCCCCGCTCGCGCTTGTGGGCGTCATCTGCAAAAAGGACGGCACCACCGTCGACATCAACATCGGCGACAAGGCTGACGACCCGGTCTTTACCATCTCCGACCTGCTGATCCACCTCTCGAGCGAGCAGATGTCCAAGCCGGCCAAGGACGCCGTCGACGCCGAGATCCTCGACGTGATCGTGGGCGGCCGCCCCGTCAAGTTCGATGAGGACGACAAGGACGCCCCCAAGGAGCCCGTCAAGCAGATGTTCTTGGATATCCTCAAGGAACAGTACGATGTCGAGGAGGAGGACTTCCTCTCCGCCGAGATCGAGGTCGTGCCCGCCGGCCCCGCCCGCGACATGGGTCTCGACCGCTCCATGATTTTGGGCTATGGCCACGACGACCGCGTCTGCGCTTACCCCTCCATGCTCGCCCAGATCAACGTGGCAGACGTCGAGCGTACGAGTATCACGCTCATCGTCGACAAGGAGGAGATCGGCTCCGTGGGCGCCACCGGCATGACGAGCCGTTTCTTCGAGAACACCGTCGCCGAGATCATGACGCTCGCCGGCGAGAGCAGCCCGCTGGCCCTGCGCCGCGCACTCGCCCACAGCCGTATGCTCTCCTCTGACGTGTCCGCCGGCTTCGACCCGGGCTACGCCGGCAAGTTCGAAACCAAGAACGCAGCCTTTATGGGTCGCGGCCTGTGCTTTAACAAGTACACGGGCAGCCGCGGCAAGGGCGGCTCTAACGACGCCGACGCCGAGTATGTGGCCCTCATCCGCGACATCATGGACGAGGCCGGCGTGGACTTCCAGACCTGTGAGCTCGGCCGCGTCAACGCGGGCGGCGGTGGCACCATCGCCTACATCATGGCCAAGTACGGCATGAACGTCATCGACTCCGGTGTTGCCGTCCTGTCCATGCACGCCCTGTGGGAGGTCGCCAACAAGGCCGACATCTACGAGGCCTATCGCGGCTACAAGGCCTTCATCGAGCGCGCCTAACCAACCCTTCGGTAGCGCGCAGAGATGTGGTGTAAGAGGCGGGGCATGCCCCGCC